>JAKDNC010000288.1 GCA_030452025.1 Nocardioides sp.
TCCGGCACACCTCGTGCCTCGACGTACCTCCGACCTCACTCCTCGCGCTCAGTCGGTGTCGGACTTCGACTTCGAGCTGCGGGGCTCGGCTCCGGCACACCTCGTGCCTCGACGTACCTCCGACCTCACTCCTCGCGCTCAGTCGATCTTCCCGATCGGGTCACGCTTCTCCGCCTGGAACCGGTCCTCGTTGCGGCCGTAGGCCCAGTAGCCGGACAACGACAGGTCCTCGCGCGGGACACCACGCTCCTTGACCACGGCGCGGATCGCCTTCATCGACTCCCGCTCACCGTGGGCGAAGACCTGGGTCCGGCCCGGGAGCCAGTCGGCCGCGTCGATCGCTGCGGCGAGCAGCGCCGGGTCGCTCCCGGGCGGTGCGTGGAGGAGCCACTTGAGGCGTACGCCGTGTGGTGCGGCGAGATCGATCACCTCCGACTCGTCCTCCACGACCAAGAAGGCCAGACCGGCCGCATCTGCCGGGAGGGCCTCGAGTGCGGCGCCGATCGCTGGCAACGCTGATGCGTCGCCGGCGAACAGGTGCCAGTCGGCCTCGGGGTCGGGGAAGTAGCCGCCACCAGGGCCGGAGAAGGTCAGCGTGTCGCCCGGCTTCGCGTTCGCGGCCCACGGGCCGGCCAGGCCCTCGTCGCCGTGGACGACGAAGTCGATCGCGAGCCGTTCGGCCTCGGCCCACCTGACGGTGTAGGTCCGGGTTACGTCGCCGAAGCGGATCTTGACGTATTTGTCCGATGCGCCGTTGTCGGTGAAGTCGGCCATGCCGGGGCCATTCGCGACCACTCGCACCAGGTGCGGGGTCAGCCACTGCGTGGACTCCACGGACAGGGTGATCTGGGGACGTTGCTTGCGCGGCGGGCGGTCGGGGGGAGGCGTGGTCACCACTCCATCCAAGCAACTGCGGACAAGCGCCGAAGCGGCCGGCCACGGGGAAGGCCCCGCCCGTGCCGTAGCCTTGCCCCTTGTGGCTGGTATTGACTTCGAACAAGCGATCGCCCAACTCCAGGCGACGATGCACACCATCGAGCAGGTGCTTGACCTGGAGTCAATGCGCTCTGAGATCTCCGACCTCGAAGAGCAGGTCGCCGCACCCGACCTGTGGGACAACCAGGACAACGCCCAGCGCGTGACCTCGCGTCTCTCGGCGCTGCAGGGTGAGATGGATCGCTTCACCTCCCTCCACGACCGGGTCGAGGAGCTCGCCCTGATGGTCGAGATGGCCAAGGAGGAGGGTGACGCCGATGCCCTGGCGGAGTCTGAGCGTGAGCTCACCCGCATCCACAAGAGCGTCGAGACCCTTGAGGTCCGCACCCTGCTCTCCGGGGAGTACGACGTCCGCGAGGCCCTGATCACGATCCGCTCGGGAGCCGGGGGAGTCGACGCCGCGGACTTCGCCCAGATGCTGATGCGGATGTACACCCGCTGGGCCGAGCAGCACAACTACTCCGTCGAGGTCTTCGACACCTCCTACGCCGAAGAGGCCGGTATCAAGTCGGCGACCTTCGCCGTCCATGCGCCGTACGGCTATGGACATCTCTCCGTCGAAGCCGGAACCCACCGCCTCGTGCGGATCAGCCCCTTCGACAACCAGGGCCGCCGCCAGACCAGCTTCGCTGCGGTCGAGGTGGTCCCTGTGCTGGAGCAGACCGACGAGATCGAGGTCCTCGAAGAGGACATCCGCGTGGACGTCTACCGCTCCGGTGGCCCCGGCGGGCAGAGCGTCAACACCACCGACTCAGCTGTCCGCATCACCCACGCCCCCACTGGCACGGTGGTCAGCTGTCAGAACGAGAAGTCGCAGCTGCAGAACAAGGCCAGTGCGATGGTGGTCCTCAAGGCGAAGCTCCTCGCGCTGAAGAAGGCCGAGGAGGCCGCCCACATCAAGGACCTCAAGGGCGATGTTGCCGCGAGCTGGGGCGACCAGATGCGCAACTACGTGCTGAATCCCTATCAGGTGGTCAAGGACCTTCGCACCGGGTTCGAGTCAGGCAACCCGTCCGCAGTCTTCGACGGTGACATCGACGGCTTCCTCGAGGCCGGCATCCGCTGGCGCCGCGGGGCTGACGCCGAGGCGAACGCCTGATCAGTTGGCTGCGGCCTCGGCCGCAGCAACGCACCACTCACCGGTCTCGCGGAGCATGTCGGCCTGGTCGGCCTTCGGGTCGGGCCGCGTGAGCGAACAGGTCAGCCAGGTGTCGACGAAGAGGCCGCTGTAGGCGACCTCGGTCTCCTTGTCGGTCCGGCAGACACGTCCGGTGCCGGGCGTGCCGAAACCCTTGCCGTCCACCAGGGTGCAGCCCTTGACCTTGCCGGCGGCGGTGACCAGCTCCTTGGCGCGCTGTGTGGTCACCTGGGGCACGAAGACCCAGGCACGGGCGGTCACCCCCGACTTCCCGACGAACGTGCAGTTGTATTCGTGGGCGACGTCCTTGACCCCCTTGGTCAGCTTGACCGGGTCGCCGTTGCCGTAGTGCTTGGTGGCAGCCACCTTGCCGACGGTGTATTTCACGGCGTCCTCGGAGAGGTCCCCGCAGAAGTCGGTGCGGTCCAAGGTCACCGTGGAGGCGTCGAAGTCCGACAGCGGGGTGGCCTCGTACGCCGACTCGGCGGGGGGCTCAGGGCTGTCCGAGCAGGCGCCCAGCGTTCCCGCGAGCAGGAGACACCCCAGTGCCGGTCCCAGGACCGAGGCGACCGTCCGGGTGCGTGAGGGAGTGGCGGATCGCGAATGCATGGTCACACGATAGTTGGCTCCCGTGGGCACCTCGCGACGGCCGAGATTTGGGGGCCATGCCCTAGACTCCGTCCAGTGATTCGCTTCGAAAAGGTCAGCAAGACCTATCCGGGCCAGGCCCGTGCAGCCCTGGAACAGGTGTCTCTCGACATCGACAAGGGCGAGTTCGTCTTCCTGGTCGGTGAGTCCGGCTCCGGAAAGTCGACGATGCTCCGCCTGATCCTGCGCGAGTATCGCGCCTCCAACGGACGGATCTACGTCGCCGGCAAGGAGATCAACCGCCTGGCCGGCTGGAAGGTGCCCCGCCTGCGCCGCCAGATCGGCACCGTCTTCCAGGACTTCCGCCTGCTTCAGAACAAGACCGTCGCCGAGAACGTCGCCTTCGCCCTCCAGGTGATCGGCAAGCCGCGAGCCCAGATCAACACCCTGGTCCCCGAGACCCTGGAGATGGTCGGCCTGGACGGCAAGGAGGACCGGCTCCCTGACGAGCTCTCCGGTGGTGAGCAGCAGCGCGTCGCGATCGCCCGGGCCTTCGTGAACCGGCCGATGATCCTGATCGCCGATGAGCCGACCGGAAACCTCGACCCGAACACCTCGGTGGGCATCATGAAGCTGCTCGACCGGATCAATCGCACCGGAACCACTGTCCTGATGGCCACCCACGACGCCGGCATCGTCGACCAGATGCGCAAGCGCGTCGTCGAGCTCGAGGATGGTCGCGTGGTCCGCGACCAGGCTCGTGGCATCTACGGCTACCAGAACTAAGAGGAGCCTCACCACCCATGCAGCTTCGCTATGTCTTCTCCGAGCTCCGGCAAGGGCTCCGACGCAACCTCACCATGCACATCGCCGTGGTCCTGACGCTCTTCGTCTCGCTGACCCTGGTCGGCCTCGGTCTCCTGCTGAACTCCGAGGCGAAGAAGGCCGAGGACTACTTCGGAGACCTCAACCAGATCACCGTCTTCCTGTGCAACGACAACTCCACAGCAGTCACCTGCAACGGTGACGTGAGCCCTGCGCAGAAGAAGGCGATCCTCAAGGTCGTCGAGGAGAACCCCGAGGTCTCCGGCTACCACATCGAGTCGCAGAAGGAGGCCTACGAGAAGACCAAGGACCTCTTCAGTGATGAGTACCTCGCCAGCCTCCCGGACAACTTCGGGCCGAAGTCGCTGCGTGAGTCGGTCTGGATCGACCTGAAGGACCGGGACGAGTCCGACGGCATCAAGAGCGCCGTGGAGGGGCTCGACGGCGTGCACGGTGTCCGTGACTCCCGCGCCTTGGTCCGACCGATCTTCCAGACGCTCGACACGTTCAAGATCGGCGCCTACGGCATTGCCGGGTTCCTGGTGTTCGCGGCCCTGTTGCTGGTGGCCAACACCATCCGGCTGGCCGCGTTCGCACGACGCCGCGAGATCGGCATCATGCGTCTGGTCGGCGCCTCGAGCCTCTACATCTCCCTGCCGTTCCTCCTGGAGGCACTGGTCACCGCAGCGGCCGGCGTGGTGATGGCCGGGGGAGCCCTGGCAGCGTTCATGTACTTCGGCGTCGAGCAGCGGATCAGCCAACAGATCACCTTCCTGCCGTGGATCGGGCTGCCCGACTATCTACAGGCGCTGCTGGCGGTGGCGATCCTCGGACCACTGCTCACCTTGATTCCGACTCTCCTGTTGACGCGCAAATACCTCAAAGTCTGACCTCGATCGTTTACGGTCAGTTAGTTCACTTCCCCGAACGAAGGCTTTTTGGTGGTTCGCTACTTCCCCGGCAACCGCCGCCGAATGGTTGCAGTCAGCGCTGCATTCATGGTGGCGATCACTGCTTCGACGGCGCCCTACGCGTCTGCTGACGACGACCTCAAGGACAAGAAGCACAAGGTCGAGAAGAAGATCGACCATGCCCACGAGGATCTCGACGAGTCGAGTGCCGCGTTGCGCCGTGCGACGACCCGTCTCCGCAGCGCGCAGGCCAAGTTGGCTGGCGCACGCGGTGAGTTGGCCCAGACCCGCGGCCAGCTCACCGTTGCCCGGGTCAAGGACCGCAAGATGCAGGCCGAGCTCGCGGCCGCCGCGGCGGCCCTCGCGCGCGCCCCGGCCGATCTCCGCGAGGGCCGCCAAAAGGTGCGTGAGCAGGGCCGGGCCGTCGGCAACCGGGTTGCCGACGTCTACGAGAACGGCGACCCGCAACTTCGCTCGCTGAGCTCGATCCTCGATGCTCAGGACCCCAACGACGTCACGCGGAGCCTGGCCGCCACCGACGCGGTGGTGGAGGAGGAGACCGGCGAGCTCGACGACTTCAAGGCCGCCGAGGTCCTGCTCGCGGTCGACGAGGAGAACATCGCGGACAAGCGTGACGCAGTCGAGGACAAGCGTGAGGAAGCCGCGGAAAACCTCGAAGTGATGCGACGGCTCGAGCGTCAGGCGCTCAGCCAGGCCCGGTCCGTGCGCAAGCTGGTCACCGCCGCCGGCACGGCGCGCGGTGCCGCCGCCAAGGTACGCAGCCGGGACAAGAAGA
>JAKDNC010000289.1 GCA_030452025.1 Nocardioides sp.
TCAACCCCTGTCCAGCCCGGACCGCGCCACAGTCGCGCAATCGCGGCACTGAGAGCCGCGAGCGAACGGAGACGACGTTGGCTAGGCTCCCGACATGGCAGATCACCCCTCCATCGAGAAGTTCCGGACAGCCCTGGCCGAACAGGGCGGCGCCGGCGAGATCGTCGTACTCCCCGACTCCGTGCACACCGCGGCGCTGGCTGCCGAGGCGCTGGGCTGCGAGGTCGGCGCGATCGCCAACAGTCTGCTCTTCGACTCGAACGGCGTCCCGCTGCTGATTCTCACCAGCGGCGCACACCGCGTGGACATCGCGAAGGTCGAGCCGGTCACCGGTCCGCTGAAGCGGGCGAAACCCGACTTCGTCAAGGAAGCGACCGGGCAGGTGATCGGCGGCGTCTCCCCGATCGCGCATCCGGCACCGATCCTGACCTACGTGGACTCCTGGCTGCGCAGGTACGACGTGGTGTGGGCCGCCGCGGGCCATCCCGCGGCGGTGTTCAGCACGACCTTCGAGGAGTTGGTCACGATGACCGGAGCCACAGAGATCGAGGTGGAGTGACATGGAGATCTGGATCAACCCGGCCTGCTCGAAGTGCCGGACCGCGGTCAGCACCTTGGACGAGGGGGGTGCGGAGTTCACCCAGCGGCGCTACCTCGACGAGCCACCCACGACCGCCGAGATCGAGGACGTGCTTGCCCGGCTCGGCCTCGAGCCCTGGGACATCGCCCGGATGAACGAGGCCGTCGCCAAGGAGATCTCACTCAAGGAGATTCCCAAGGACGCCGCCCACCGAGACGACTGGGTGGCAACACTGGCGGCACACCCGAAGCTGATCCAGCGACCGATCATCACCCTCGACGACGGCACGGCCGTCGTCGCCCGGGACGACGAGACCCTCGCCCGCGTGCTGAGGTCCTGAAACCCCGCGCCGCATGAAACTGGGCTCCTCACCACCATTCGGGCCAGGTCCACGCCTGATTCCTGAAGAACGCCGGCCCGGGGCCACCCCCGCGGGCCACGGGCCAGCGCCACGCATCGATCCTGTCCGAGGGACCGGCCACCGCGGATCCGTACGCGTACTCAGATCCTTGCCCGCCGCCACCCGTTCGAAACCTGGAGCCTGCAGACCTGCCTGACCCGACGCGACCGCAAAAACAGCAGGCGCGGCGCCGCCCACCGCAGTACGCCGCCCCCGACTGAGCGAGAAGTCCCCTCTAGTCTTCAGCCCATGGCACGCACTGTGGTGATAGGCGGAGGGTTCGGCGCACAGGCATCGGCGGCGCGACTGGCCAAGCTCGGCCACCAGGTCACCCTCGTCGAGCGCAGCAACAAGCTCGGCGGCGCCCTCGGCACGATCGAGCAGGACGGATTCACCTGGGACACCGGGCCATCCGCGACGCTGCTGCCCGGCGTGGTGCGCGACTTGTTCCGCAAGTCCGGTCGGCCGATCGAGCGCGAGCTCGAGCTCGTCGAGCAGGAGATCATCCGCACCCATCGCTTCGAGGACGGCTCCAGCGTGGCGCTGCCCGGCAGTTCCCGCGCGGCGCAGCATGAAGCCGTCGAACAACTCGGTCCCGGGTTGGGCGACCAATGGTGTGACTACGTCTCGTCCTTCACCGAGGACTGGGAGACGATCCGGCGTGAGTACCTCGAACGGCCGTGGGTGCCCGAGCTGGCGAGCAAGGAGACGACCGCGCGGATCTTCACCCGCGAGGTCCTCGCCAAGCGCCTGAAGAAGACCTTCCGCGATGAACGGCTGCGCACCCTGGCCGCCCATCCGTTCGTCTTCGAGGGACACGACGTGCGTGATGTCCCGGCGTGGATGGGGATGGTTTCCTACGTCGAGCAACGGTTCGGCGCCTGGACCTCTCCCGCTGGATTGGGCAGTCTCTCAGAGGCACTGACCAGACGCCTCGCGACGCGCAAGGTCGAGGTCCTCCTCGACACCACGGTCCACGACATCGTCGTGCGCGAGGGGCGCGCAGTCGCGGTTTCCACCTCGGCCGGCGAGATCGACGCCGAGGTCGTCGTCTGCGCGATCGATCCGCGGACGATCCCCGCCCTCGCGGCGCACGTACGTCGCACGCTCCCGGCCCTGCCACCGGTGGTCTGCCACCTCGGCCTGACCGGCGAGGACATCCCCGAGATGGCTGCCGAGACCGTCTTCCACGGCGACCCGATGCTGGTCGTCCGCACCGGAGGTCGCGCCCCGGAGGGCGGTCAGGCCTGGACGATCCTCGGTCGCGGCTTGCTCTCCGAGGACATCGTGCTGGCCCTGGCTCGCCGCAAGGTCGACATCCGTGCCAATATCGAGGTCCGCATCGACCGGTCCGCACGCATCCAGGTCGATGCTTGGGGCAGCTCCCCGATGGGCGTGCTGTGGCAGGGCCGCAACACGCTCCGCCACCGACTCTCGACGAAGACTCCCCTGCCCGGTGTGTACGCGGCTGGGTCCCATGCGACGCCAGGGAGTGGGTTACCTTTCGTCGGGCTCTCCGGGGCGCTGGTGGCCCAGGAGGTCGGACCGGCCGCACGCTGAGTGCTCTCGGCCGTGGCCTGATCCGACGGATCAGGCGCTGATGCGCAGCGCCCCGAAGATTTCTCGCGTCGCCTTCGACCGGTTCAGCGTGTAGAAGTGCAGTCCTGGCGCTCCGCCGGCGAGCAGGTCGTTGCAGAGCTCGGTGGCGATGGTGATGCCCTCCGCGCGCAGCGCCTTCGGGTCGTCCTCGAACGGCTTGAGCCGCGCGACGACCTCGGCCGGCATCTGGCGCTGGGACAACTCCACCATCCGGGTCATCGACTTGAGGCTCAGGATCGGCATCACCCCGGGAAGGATCGGGATGTCGACGCCGGCTGCACGGGCCCGCTCGACCAGACCGAAGTAGTCCGAGGCACGCAGCACCATCTCGGTCACCGCGAACTCCGCGCCCTGCTCCTGCTTGCGCTTGAGCACGGCCACGTCGTCCTCGAGCGTGGCCGCGTCCACGTGTCCTTCAGGGAAGGCGGCCACTCCGACGCACACGTCCGCGCTCTTCTTGATGATCCCGATCAGGTCGGTGGCGTAGTCGACGCCACCCTCGGTCGCCGTCCACGGCGCGCCCGGGCCACCGGGCGGGTCGCCGCGGAGGGCGAGGACGTTGTTCACGCCGCTGTCCTGGAGCGAGGTGAGAACCGAGCGCACCTCGGCGATCGTGTGGCCGACGCAGGTCAGGTGGGCCATCGGCAGCAGCGAGGTCTCGCGCGCGATTCGGCCGGTGATCTCCACGGTGGTGTCCCGCGTCGTGCCTCCGGCTCCGTAGGTCACCGAGACGAAGGTCGGTTGGTAGGGCTCGAGCTCACGGATGGCAGTCCAGAGCTGCTCTTCACCGGCTTCGTCCTTGGGTGGGAAGAACTCGAAGGAGAAGGAGCGCTCGCCCTCGCGCAGCCGCTCGCCGATTCCCCGCTGGTGATCCTGATCCATACCGTCAGTGTAGGGACCAACCCTCGCGGTGACGGCGGTGTCCAGCCGGCAGACGACAGTGGCTACGCTCGGGGCCGTGACTGCGGACTCGCGCGACTCCACCTTTGGCTCCGGCACCTTTGACCCCGAGGACTTCCGGGTCGGTCTCCAGAACGTGATCGACAAATTCCTCGACGAGCAGGCAGCGCGCCTGGCTCCGCTCGGAGGCGACGCGACCCGTCTCCTGGCCGCCGCGAGGCAGGCCGTCTCCGGAGGAAAACGCTTCCGCGCTGCTTTCTGCTACTGGGGATTCCGCTCCGTCTCCGCCCTGACATCCGACGATGAGGAGCGCGCCCTGCTGCGCGCCTGTGCAAGCCTCGAGCTGCTGCACGCCTCCGCGCTCGTGCACGACGACTACATGGACGCCTCGGACACCCGCCGGGGCAAGCCCGCGCCCCACCGCGCCTTCGAGGCCGACCACCGCGCCGCGGACTGGACCGGCGACCCCCGACAGTACGGTGCGGCGGCGGCCATCCTGCTCGGTGACCTGTTGCTGACCTGGGCGGACGAGCTGCTGCGTCGCAGCGGCTTCGGCTGGGACCGGATCGGTCCGGCCATGGAGGTCTTCGACATCTGCCGCTCTGAGGTCGTGGCCGGCCAGTTCCTCGACGTCTCCGTGCAGGCACGGGGTCGGGCGGACGTCGAGACCGCGATGACGGTGCTTCGATACAAGTCGGCGAAGTACTCGATCGAGCGTCCGCTTCACGTCGGAGCATCCCTGGCCGGCGGCGGTGAGGAGGTGCTCGCCTCACTCACCGGATTCGGACTCCCGCTCGGCGAGGCGTTCCAGCTGCGTGACGACCAGCTCGGGGTCTTCGGCGACCCGGCGGTGACCGGCAAACCGGCAGGTGACGATCTGATCGAGGGCAAGCGGACCGTGCTGGTCGCGCTCGCCCTCGACGGCCTGGGGGCCGAACGGGCCGACGTACTCCACCGCAGCCTCGGCAAGGCGCTCTCCCCCGACGACGTGGCCGAGCTGCGCACCCTGATCGTCGATTCCGGGGCGGAGCAGCAGGTCGAGGCAGTCATCGACGAGCTGTCCAGACTGTCACTGACGGCACTGGAGACGGCCGAGCTCCGCGATGAAGCCAAGGACGCCCTCCGGGGGCTCTCCTCGGCCGCCACCCAGCGCTCCCACTGAGACTGGTCTGCTCCTGGGTCTACTCCAGCGACGGGACCGCGTTGAAGTCAGGGAAGCCGTCCTGGGTCTCTGCGCGGAGGAGAACGACGAACTTTGCGGCCCCGGCCTGTCCGGTGCGCTCACGCAGCACGTCGAGGGAGATCCGGAAGGCCTTCGCGTCGTCGTGGGCCAGACGCGACCACCCGTCCCAGAGCAGGACGGTGTCCACGGTCAGATCAGCCAGGCAGTCGGCGAGTGCGTCGAGGTTCTGGCCGTAGTGTTCGGGGAATCCGAGGGCCACCCCGACCGCACCGAGGAATCCCCTCTTGGTGCCGCGCGCATCCGTCCAACCGTCGACGTGGCCGAAGGCCCACCCCGCCTGCTCCGCCATGTGACGCACGTCGGCTGGGTCGAAGTCAGCCTGCCAGGTGTAGATCCCAGCTGGACGGCGTCCGGCCAGGACTCCGGCCAGAGTCCCGGCGAGTCCGCTCATCGGTCAATCCTCTCGAACGACTCGTAGTGGTCCTCGCTCCAGTAGAACTCGTCCTCGTCCCCGGCCCCGTCCCCGACCCCGGTCGCCCGATCGACGCCCTCCGTGAGAACCGCGGCTCCGAGGCGAAGCGAC
>JAKDNC010000290.1 GCA_030452025.1 Nocardioides sp.
TCCGCTGTTCGGCCGAGCGTCCGTGCACCCCGAACGCCTCACGGTCGCCGCGGACGAGGTGGACCTGCTTGTCCGGTCCCACCCGCCCCAGAGCGGTGCCGCGCTCGGAGAGCATCACCAGGCCGGTGTGGCACGGCATCTCCCTGGCCACATCCAGGTCGATCACGCCGTCGTCGTACAACTCGTCGAGGTCGTCGGCGGCGACGTCGATCTCGGCCATTCCGGTGTGGCCGCTGTCCTCGTTGACGGCCTCGGCGCGATATTCCTGTGCGTCGAGCCCGACCGAGGACGCCTTGATCCGCAACGGCAGGTCCTTGGAGACCAGAGTGACCGCGAAGCCCTCGTTGGCGAGGTTTCGGGCCACCGCCAGGATCCTCGTGTCGTTGTCACCGAGACGAAAGCCGCCGGGCAACGACTCCGGATCAGTGTGGTTCAGCTCGACCCTGATCGTGCCGCCGGTGTCCCCCACGGGGATCGGCTGGTCGAGGCGGCCGTGCGTGATGCGCATCTCGTCGAGCATGCGCAGCGCGGACCGGGCGAAGTAGCCCAGCTCCGGGTGGTGCCGCTTGCCTTCGAGCTCGGTGATGACCACCACCGGCAGCACGACCTCGTGTTCGTCGAAGCGCCGGACTGCACCGGGATCGGCCAGCAGGACGCTGGTGTCGAGCACATAGGTGCGGGTGTGTGCGCTGTGCTGGCTCTGCTCGCTACTGGTCTGACTCCTGGAGGCCACGATCTACCCCTCACGGACCGGTTCGCGCACTCAGCGCCCCGGCCCTAACTCTTGGCTTCGGACCGGGAAGAGTCCCGAAGGCCGGAGTGCCGGCCTCCACAGGCAGTAGCCACCCGAGTGACTGTGCGTGGATCGTGAGTTCTCACGAGCGGGCCTCCCGATACAGCGGGCTTCCCCACCCGCCGATGGTTGAGAAATTACGCCGTGTTCTGCGGGGAACCGGGAGACACGCCCGAACGTGGGGTGAAGGTTGTGCGTCGGGACCGGAACCAGCATGGGTTCACGCTCCGAAGCGGCGCTCCCGCTCAGCGAAGGCCCGGATCGCACGGAGGAAGTCGACCTTGCGGAAGTCGGGCCACAGCGCCTCGCAGAAGTAGAACTCGCTCTTCGCGCTCTGCCAGAGCAGGAAACCACCGAGACGCTGCTCGCCCGAGGTGCGGATGACGAGGTCGGGGTCGGGCTGGCCCTTGGTGTAGAGGTGCTCGCCGATGCTGTCCACGTCGATGGTGCGGGCGAGCTCCTCGAGGGAGGTGCCGTTCTCCGCGGCCTCATGGAGCAGCGAGCGTACGGCGTCCGCGATCTCCTGCCGGCCGCCGTACCCGACCGCGATGTTGACCAGGATCCCGTCCACGTCGCGGGTCGACTCGGCGGCCTCCTTGAGCTTGCGCGCGGTCTCCAGCGGGAGCAGGTCCTGGGCACCGACCGGATGCAGCCGCCAGCGCCTCTGGTCGGCCAGGGACGCCACAGCGTCCTCGATGATCGGCAGCAGGGCCCCGATCTCCTCAGGAGGTCGGTTGAGGTTGTCGGTCGAGAGCAGCCACAACGTGACCACCTCGATCCCGGTCTCCTCGCACCAGCCCAGGAGTGGCTCGATGTTCGCTGCGCCGGCCCGGTGACCGTGTGCCGTGTCGGCGCCGACGGCCTTGGCCCACCGTCGGTTGCCGTCGAGCATCACACCCACGTGTTTGGGCAGCTTGTCCTGGGGCAGGAACTTCACGACCCGTGCTTCATAGGCCGGGTAGAGGACCCGCCGAATCGCTTCTTTCCACTTCGCCACAGGTCGATGTTAACGGCGATGCGCTGATTGCCGTCCGGTGACGTCCGACCCGAAATCGTGCATCCTCACCTACGGTGGCGTAACTTGGCCCCATGAGCGACATGATCCGCACCCGCATCGATGATGCCGTTGACCGCGCCAGTGACAAGCTCGATGAGATCAAGCCGAAGCTCCGCGGCTGGCTTCACGCTGCCACGGCGCCGGTCGCCCTGGCCGCCGGGATCGTGCTGATCGTGCTCTCTCCGACCGATGCCACCCGCCTCGGCTCGGCGATCTTCGTGGGCTCGGGCGTGCTCCTGTTCACCGTGTCCGCGATCTATCACCGCGGGACCTGGTCGCCGAGGACCTGGGCGACGTTGCGTCGCTTCGACCACGCCAACATCTTCATCCTGATCGCCGGCTCGTACACGCCCTTCGCGCTGCTGTTCCTCGACGGCTCGGCACAGGTCACGCTGCTCTCCGTGGTCTGGCTCTCCGCGCTGGCGGGGATGGCCTTCCGGATGTTCTGGACCGACGCACCCCGTTGGCTCTACACCCCGATGTACATCGCGCTCGGCTGGGCCGCCATCTTCTTCATCCCCGAGTTCATCGATGGTGCGGGTCGGTTCAACACGGGCATCGCCGTCTCCGCGCTGGTCCTCGTCGCCTCGGGTGGGATCCTCTACACGCTCGGAGGATTGGTCTACGGCTTCAAGCGCCCCAACCCCGCCCCGCGGGTCTTCGGCTTCCACGAGGTGTTCCACTCCTTCACCGTGCTGGCTTTCATCGCCCACTACGTCGGCGTGTCGCTCGCGACGTACTCCCTGCGCTGACGCTGGCCCTGCGTTCCCGGTTTCCCCGGCTACCCGGGGATTCCGGCACTCCCCTGCCGAAGGATCCGCTGCGAAGTGCCGGTTTCGGCCGGGGAGTGCCCTGTCCGCAGGCCCTCAGACCCCTCCGACCAGCCGGCCCAGGAGTACGGCGGCCGCCGCGACGACCGCGGCCACGCCCAACCCGGCGGCCACGAACGGGGTCCGGGAGGCCAGTCTCTCGACCAGCCGGTAGGCCCAGGTGACGGTCAGGACTGCGATCGTCACATGCAGCAGCACGGCCAACCCGACACCCATCACGCACCCCGCGATCCGGAAGCGGCCCCAGGTGAGCCCGAGCAACAGCGGGATCACCACGGCGCCCGATAACCCACCGACGAGCTCCTGCCACCACGACCGCTCCCCCATCCACGGCAGGCTCGGGCCCGCAACGTCGAACAGGTCCAGGCTCGCCACGGCGCCGAGCAAGGCGACGATCAGCAGGGTGCCCACGACCGCCAACCGATATCGCCACCGTCGCGACGGCGACCAGCCTGCCCCGCCATCGCGCAGGAGCGTCACGGCCGTCACGGCCGACCAGACCAGCCATCGTCGGACGACCCGCGTGCCGGTGTCGACCATCGCGTCGCGAAACACCCGGTCCGCCTCGACCCGGTCCAGGACGAACCCCCGGGACGAGATGTAGGTCGGTGCTTCGTGGGCACCATGGACCAAGCCGTCGTGCAGAAGTGCGGCCGGGAGGTGGGCGCCGGTCTTGGGAACCAGCCAAGTGAGGATCGCGGGCACCGAGGTGAGGTCGGTCCGGAACGACTCCGGGTCGGCCGGCACCAGCAACTGGCCGAAGCGTCGGTCGCGATAGGCGATCCGGCGGACCATCGCGAACTGCTCCTCGCCCTCCTCTGCGTGTCGCTCGAGGACGATCTGCGGGTTCTCCCCGGGATCGGGCGGCTCAGCCGGGGCCCCTTCGCGCGCCGGCACCCCGCCGTCGTAGAAGCGGCGGGTGTCCTTGGCGAGCAGGACAGACATGCCCCCAGCATCCCACGAGAGGTCACACAGTCAGGCCCACGTCATCACTCACCCGCTCCGCCGCTGCCCGGGTCGCCACCAGGCTGACCAGGCATCCGGCCACCACGAAGACCCCGCCGAGCAGGAACCACCCGGCCGTCCCGTGGGCAATCGCCGTCGCGGTGATGACCAGCGGACCCAGCATCGCCGAGACCGAGTAGCCGGTGGCTGCGACTCCCTGATAGGCGCCGACGCTCTTCGGGTCGGCCAGCTCGAAGGCCAGTCCCCAACCGCCCGCCTCGGTCGATATCTCCGCGAACGTGCTGGCCAGTTCGGCCAGGACCAGGAAGACGATCGCCAGGACGGCGCCGACCTGACCGGAGACGGCGTAGAGCAGGCAGCCAGCGCCGAGCAGGAGGCTGCCGCGGCGTACGACGCGGCCAGCGGTCCGAATGTCGTGAGTCCCCCGGGCTGCGCGGATCTGGAGGAGTGAGACCAGCACCGTGTTGGTCACCATCAGCACCGAGACCATCACCACCGGAGCGTCCGTGTGGTGGGCGATCCACAGCGGGATACCGATATTCTGGATGCTGAACTGCATCGCCAGCAGCGAGTTCAGGGCGACCGAGGCGAGGTAGGTGCGATCCATGAGGGGCGACCGCCCCCGGGACGCGTCACCGGCGCGCCGGCCCCGGGTGGGTCGGAGTCCCTCGGCGAGGCCGACGACCCGCCCACGCAGACCGAGCAACGGGATCACCGCCAACAGGTTGCCGACACCGACCCCGACCATCGTCGCCTGATAGGCGCCGGGCGTGTCGATGACCAGAGCGCCGGCGGCCAGGCAGGTGCCGAGGCCCATGAAGACGTTGGTCACGACCCGCAGCCGAGCGCGTACGTCGACTCGCTCAGGTCCGACGAACCAGCGGGCCTGGAGCGTGGTCTTCGCCGTCCCCAGCACGGCCCGGGCGCCGACCGCGACGCAGGCCGTGACGACGAATGACGTCATGTCGGAGGCGAACACGTAGGCCAACAGCGCCAGCCCCTGAAGCCCGGTGGCCACGACCTGAACCCGGTCCGGACCGAACCTGTCGGACAGGGCACCGCCGGCGTAGGAGGCCGCCACACCAACCCCACCGGCGATGGTGAGACCCAGCCCGACCGATGTCGCCGAAAGACCGATCACGAGTGTGAAGTAGAGCGCGCTCACGCTGTAGAAGAGGCCGTTGGCCAGCGCTGCGGCCATGGTCGCGAAGGTCAGCGCACGACGCACCTGCTCGCGGGGGAAGAGGGTTTCCAGCACCCCGATGTTGTCTCACACCGGACATCCGGGTCGCATTCGATATAGCGTATTGCTTCATGATCGAATATGAGCTCGCTGGCATGGACCTCGGCGAGGTCAGGTTCGCAGTCTCCCCGATGAACGAGCTCGCCCTCTCCCTGCGCACCTTCCGCGACCCGGGCCGCTATCCCCTGCATCTGCCCTGGCTGCGTCTCACCGCATCTGCCCGCGAGGACCTGGACGTCGATCTCCTGCACGCCTTGACCAATTCCGACCTGTGGACGCCGGACTTCCTCCACCCGCGGCCGTTCTCACCGCTGGCCTCCTTCGACGACGAGCTCGCGCTCGTGGCCGACACC
>JAKDNC010000291.1 GCA_030452025.1 Nocardioides sp.
CGGCGAATCCTGCGGTGGCGAGCAGTCCTACCGTGGCTGCGGCTGACATCCGCAACTTGTTCATCTGGATCTCCGATCTGTTCATGGGCCCTGCGGGCCCATCGCTGCGGACGAGTGTGTGCCGCGTCACTTTCCTCCGCCACGGTCCGTGCCGCGCAGCGGCACGTGGGCTGCATCCGATCCCCACCCCGGGGAGGATCCGGTCATGAGGATCGGAATGTCTCCGGGTGAGGTGGAGAGGAGGACCGCCGCGATCGCCCCGTCGCTGGCCCTGGCGTCCGAGCTGGACGGCCAGCAGTCAACGCTCTGGTTGCCGTAGGTCTCGGGCTTCGACGCGATCGACGTGCTGAGTGTCGCGGGCACGCGCACGGCAACCGTCGAGCTGGGGGTGGCGGTCGTGCCCATCCAACGGCAGCATCCGGTTGAGCTGGCACAGCGCGCCTTCACTGCCAGTGCGTTGACCGCCGGACGGTTCGTGCTGGGGGTGGGAGTGACCCACCAGCACGCGTCGCCCCGGTGGGGGATGACGTATGACCGTCCGGTCGACCACATGGAGGAGTACCTCCGCGTCCTGCACGCTCTGTTCACCGCTCGCGAAGTCGATTACCAAGGTGATCGCATCGGTGCGCACCTGCGTCTCGACATTCCCGGCGACGTACCGGAACCGACTCTCCTCCTGGCCGCGCTGGGACCGCGGGTGTTGGGTCTTGCCGGCACCTGGGCGCACGGCACCGTGCTGTGGTTGGTGGGCCCCCAGGCGCTGGAGCAGCGCATCATGCCGACCATCGCCCAGGCCGCGGAGGACGCGGGTCGGCCGTCTCCTCGCATGGTCGTGTCCCTCCCCATCTGCCTGACCGATGACAAGGGGTCGGCGCGCTCGATCGGCAGCGATCTCTACGACACCACGTACGGCGCTGCTCCCAGCTATGCACGAGCACTGGCCTGGGAGGGTCTCTCACGGCCGTCCGAGCTGGCGCTCATCGGCTCCGAGAACGAGCTCGAGCGGCACCTCGATCGCCTTGCCGACATCGGAGCGACCGACTTCTACGCACGCGTGTTCGGGACGCCCCACGAGGTGGTCAGGACGCGTGAGTTCCTGGTGGCCCGTGCCCGCTCCCGTGAGGGATGATCGTCACTCGACGTAGTCCGAGTAGATCTCGACGTGCTGCTCGAGCTCGGCCTCGACCTCCGCAGTTCCCATGAACGGGTCGGGGACCATGTCCTCACCGCCCAGCTTCCCGATCACCTCCGGATCGCCCTCGCACGTCTTCAGTGCGTCCTCAAGGGTGTCCTGCACCTCGTCGGGGATGTCGTTCGGCGTGGCCAGGAAGTAGGAGATGTCGGGCAGGGTCGCCTCGCCGTAGCCCAGGTCCTCGAGCGTCGGGACGTCCGGGGCAACACCCCAGGGCTCCGAGCCGACGATCGCCAGCGGGATGAAGTCGCCGGACTCGACGAACTCAGCCGTCACCACGTCGTTGTCCACACCGGCGGCATCGAGGTTCCCGCCGAGCAGCCCGGTGTTCACCTCACCGGAGGAGCCCATCGGGATGATGTTGAACTCCAGGCCGTACTGCTTGGCCAGGGCCTGGAAGGCGATCGCCTTCGGGCTGGTGGGTGTGGGCACGCCGGTGTCGACCTCGCCCGGGTGCTCCTTGACGTATTCGAACAGCTCCTCAGCGGTCTGGTACGGGGCGTCCTTGGCGACGGCAATGCTCATGTTGAAGGCGTAGATCGCCCCAACGGGGTGGATGTCCTCCCAGCTGAAGTCGAAGTCCTCGATCATCGGGGTGAGGGTCACCCCGGTACTGATGGCCAGGCCCATCGTGTAACCGTCGGGCTGCGCATTGATGATCTCCAGGGTGCCCCGGGACCCACCACCGCCGTCCAGGTTCTCCACGATGACGTCCTCCCCGAGCTCCTCGCCCATGCAGGCAGCAATGACACGTGACGTGGCGTCGGTGCCGCCACCGGGGGCATAGGGGACCACCCAACGGATGGAGCCCGAGGGATAGTCACCACCGCTGTCGCCGCCGGCACAGCCAGCGAGCGGTGCCGATGCGAGAAGCCCGACCGCGGCTGCGGCTGACATCCGGGACGTGTTCATGAGGAGCTCCCGTCGTGTCGACGGACCTTGGCAGTCCGTTGCTTCGCACGAGTGTGATCCCGGTCACGGCAGGAGGCCACGGGTCGTGCCGGGCAGTGGCACGTCCCTGCACAAGGCGAGCAGGGGTGACGGCACACCCAGCCGCCGACGGCGACCAGGGCATGTCCTACAGCAGGATGGAGAGGACCCCGCCGGAGTCACGGAGGGTCTCGTGGACCAAGCGGGCGACCTTGAGGTCGATCAGGAAGTCCCCGTCGACCCGACGCAGGTGGTACTCGAGCAGCCCTGCGTGCGTCGTGGTCTTGTAGGGCCGCGAGCGGTAGACCACGAAGTTGGCCTCGACCAGCACGCGCTCGCCGTCGTCGGTGAGGGGGCGGACGTTGGAGATGATCCGCCTGGTGCGCGAATGGGGATTCTCGATGTGCGCCCACGTGCTCTTCAGGCGCTGCACCCGACCGGCGAGCTCGTCCTTGGTCTCGTTGATCAGGGCCAGGTGCAGGTCGGGGTCCCCGTAGATGTCATCGGTCGACGGCACGACGTACGCACTGTCGTCGGAGAAGAGGTCGTACCACTCGTCCAGCGCCCACGCATCGAGCAACGCCGCCTCGTCATGGATGAACCGCTCGCACTCCAGGCGCGTCGCGAGACCGTCCTCGCCGGGCAGGGATCGGCGAACGGCCCCACCCACGACGGGCAGGCGGCCATCGGCCTCGGACTCGGCGTTGCTCATGCTCACTCTCCTGGTTGCTCGGCTGGTGGCTTCACATGGCGGCAGTGATGCCACCGTCGACGATCAGGACCTGCCCGGTGATGAATGCAGCCTCGGGCCCGGCCAGGAAGGTGACGGCGTCCGCCACGTCCTCCGGGACACCCAGGCGGCCCAGCGGGGCCCGCTGCTTGCGGTAGGCGACGGACTCGGCCGACATCGCTGCCGACTGTCCTTCGGTCTGGATGACGCCGGGCGCGACGGCGTTCACCCGGATCCGCCTCGGCCCCAGGTCGACCGCGAGCTGGCGGGTCATGCTGACCACGGCTCCCTTCACGGCGGCGTAGCCCGCGGACGCGGGCGTTCCCAGGAGGGCGGCGACCGACGCGATGTTCACGATCGCGCCACCGCCGGAGTCGGCCATCGGACCTGCCGCTGCCTGGGAGAGCCAGAGCGGTCCCTTGACGCCGACGTCGAACATGCGGTCGAGCTCCTTGTGCGTGACGTCGGGCAGGGGGCCGTAGCGCATCCACATGGCGTTGTTGACCACGAGGTCGAGTCGGCCGTGGTGCTCGAACACCTCACCGACGGCTTCGTGCGTCGCCTCGCGGTCGGTGACGTCCAGCCCCCGGGCGGTGACGGCCCCCGAGCTCGCTTCCCGTTCTGTGTCCTCGGCCATGGACCCGGTTCGGTCCGAGGCCTCGACGACGTAGCCCTCCCGGGCCAGCCGCAGCGTGATCGCCCTGCCGATTCCCCGGCCGGCACCCGTCACGATCGCGACCGGTTGCTGTCCGTCCCTCACGGCGCGACCTCCTCAGTGGATTCGCTGTTGGTCAACGAGTCCCCGACGTCGGCCCTGCCGGTCACCAAGGCGTCCCAGTGTCGCCAGTAGGTCCGCATGTGCATCTCGTCGTAGTTCATCGGGACGTCCTTGTCGAAGCCGCGGGAGACGTCGGACCACATCTCGACGCCCTGGCGACCCGCCGCGCGCTGGACGGACTCGAGTGCCTCGTTGTCGTCGGGGGTGGCGAGACCGGCCGGGCCGAGGAAGGCCAGGAACGACTTGTTGCGGACCTTCTTGGCGCCGTCGTCCTCCTCGCGGGGTGCCAGCGACCACGCGGTGACGTTCATCAGGTCCGGGCGCAACGGCTCGTACTTGCGGATGATCACCGCCATGATGTTGTTGATCACCAGGTTGGGGAAGATGTTCATGTTGAAGTCGAGGTTGCAGATCTGGTCTGCGTACTCCGTGCCGTGGTGCTCCTCCAGCCGTCGGGCCGAGGCCTCGAGGATCGGCTTGGCCTCCGGCCCCATGGACGGGCGCCACCGGGCCACCGGTCGGGCCCACGGGCCGTGCTTGACCGTCACCGTGTGTCCATTGCCCAGGTGATAGGCGCCGGACTCCTTGAACTCGCTCTGCACGTCGCCCAAGGAGTCATCGCCCTTCAGCTTCTGGGCGTCGAAGTAGGTCTTGTGGACCGGGATCGCGTGGTAGCCGTCGTAGCTGTTCTCCGACAGGAGCTTCCAGTTCGCCCGCACCGAGTACTCGTGCGTCCCCGGAAGAACCTGCATCCCGGTCAACGCCTGGTCGGCGGTGATTTCGAGGTACTGCCGGGCCCCGGCGAGGTAGTCGTAGAGGCTCATCGCGTCGGGGTCGAAGTTGAGGAAGACGAAGTCACGGTAGGAGTCCACGCGTGCGGGGGTCCGCAGGCTGTAGTCCGAGGTGTCGAAACCCTCCGGGAAGGCCTCCTGGTCCGGCAGCGAGACCAGTCGTCCGTCGGTGGAGAAGGACCACGAGTGGTAGAAGCACCGGAAACGGCGGGTGGTGCCCTGCCGTTCGCGACAGACCTCGGCGCCGCGGTGCGTGCAGGCGTTGAGCCACACCCGCAGCTGCCCTTCCTGGTCACGGGTCATGATGATCGGTTGGCCAGCGACCGTCCGGGTGACGAACGAGCCGGGCTTCGGGACCTCCGAGGCGTGGCCGACGTACAGCCAGCACCGCTGGAAGATCCGGTCCCGCTCGAGCTCGAGCACCTCGTCACTGATGAAGACGCGCCGATTCACCTGGAAGCGGTTCGGGTTCCGCTCGTCGCGGATGTAGTTCGACGAGTGTTCAGGGAACAACTCGCGCTCGGGCACTGCGCGTTCGAATTCGACTGGCAACGGCACTCCTCACACGTGGTCATCGACCTAGATGTCGACGGCGATTTGGTCCTCACCGCAGTGTGGCGGAGCCCGGCCCGCGACGGACAGGGAAAGTTCCGTGCACCGGAACGTCACGCATCCTGGCCGGGACGGCCACGTGTCGTTCCGCTGTGGGGCACACGCCGTTGCTGGTGACCGGTCGACGCGCCTTCACTGTCCACCATCGGAACACGTCGCCGGCGAGGAGTTGCGGCCCAGTGCCAGAGCAGC
>JAKDNC010000292.1 GCA_030452025.1 Nocardioides sp.
CCGTGTGGACTGGAGATGGGAATGACACAGTCAGTCACCGAGGGAGTCACCCGAGCAGTCGGGGTGTCCAAGGCCATGCTGCTGCAGAAGGCCGCAGACCTAGTGGCCTCCAAAAAGCCTGAGCGTGTCCTCGTGCTGCGGGCCAAACCGGAATGGGGTGGTGGGGATCTAAAGGTTGACGGCAGTGTCGTGCAGGTGGTCCCGGGGGTGTCGCAACTGGGTATCCTCGACTTCCTCACCGCGATGGCGCCCGACGAGTACGCGATCATCCTCACTGACCGCGGCCACAACGACCTCGGCTATGCGGTGCTGTCGCGGGCCTACAAGAACGACATCCAGATGCCTGACGAGTGGCAAGCCATCCCGCGGCTCTTCGAAGCTCGCGAAGTCAGTCGTGAGTTGCGCCGTCTCGACTGGGCAGCGACAGCCTTGCTCGATCACCAGCCGGTAGGTGGGTGGCCGAAGACCGCCGAGGTCGCCGTCAGCGACACTTTCGCCATCGCATGTCTACTCAACGTTGTTCTCGGCCTCCGCCCGGGGACCGACCTTGACTCGACCGTGCTGATGACAACCCTCGGGAAGATCGAAGCCCGTTCCCGTTGGTCTGCAACGGACGGGGCACTACGACGCCACCTGATCGCTTGGGCCGACACCGCGATCGGATCATCGGCCGCACTGGCACTCAGGATTGCTCAGACGAGTGAGTTCGTGGCTCCACTCGCCGTCGCGTTGGCGCTTGACGTGCTCTGGCCAGACGACGGGTCCACCCCAGACGAAAGCCAGGTGGCCGCCCGCGTCCGCATCGAGCGGCACACCGGCGAAAGCCCGACCCCGGTCAAAGCGGCCAAAGCCGCCGCACGGATCGCCAACGCGATAGTTCTGCGGGCCGCGGATGGCTACAGCGATGTCACCGTGGCACTCAGGCAAGCTGAGGCGCTTCTCGCCGATATCGGATGGGCCGCAGGCGCGGAGCGATCCGCTGTGCTCGCCCCTGGATATCGCGCTCGTGTGCGCGCACTCGCAACGGCACTCAAAGACGGAGGAGACGTCGAGGCAGCGCTAGTCTCAGTCCGCCGGCACCTCGACCACGGCACCTCGGCTGCCCCAGACATGGCCGTCCGGCTCCACCGCTGGCTCACTACAGACGAGCCCATAACTGGCTCGCTGACCGGCGACATTGATCTACAGACGCGCGACGGGGCATGGGTGGACGCCGCGCTGGGTGTCGTCTGGAATGGCTCGGACGATCCGGTTGTCAGCGCTGCCTATTCGTCGCTCGTAACAAAGGTTCGTGCACGTCGAGCAACCCGAGATGCGCACGCAGCGGAGCGACTCTCCCAGGTCGTGAGCAACGGTCCAGAAGTGACACTCTACGAATCAGTCATCGGCATCGAACGACTCCTCGGCGACGTCGTCGCCCCCTGGCGCAATGGCGGGGTCCTGCTCGTAGTTCTCGACGGCCTGAGCTCTGCCATCGTCACCGCGTTGGCTGCTGAGGTGTCGCGGCTCGGATTGGTTGAGTTCGTGCCGGAAACGACGAAGCGTCGGTTTAGCGCAGTGGCGGCGCTTCCGTCACTGACCAGCATTTCGCGGACCTCGCTCTTCTCCGGCCACATCACCAAAGGAACCGCTGATGACGAACGCAAGGGACTCAGCGCAGCTTTCCCCGGATCGCAGATCTTCCACAAAGACGGGCTGCGCGCACCAGGAGGCGCAGCCCTTCCCACCGATGTCACTGAAGCAATCACGTCGGACTCAAGATCGGTCCCTGTTGTCGGCGTCGTCATCAATGCGATCGACGATGCGGTGCACAAGAACGACGTCTCGGACTGGGCCTGGGGATTCGAGCAACTGGCACCGCTACGTGCGCTACTCGAAACCGCCGTCAACGCTCGCCGAACCGTGGTGATCACCTCCGACCACGGCCACGTCGTAGAACGCTCCAGCGAAGCGCTCAGCGTCGACGGCGCCGAAGCGCGGTGGCGACCGACGGGAGAGCCCATTGCAGAAGGTGAAGTGCTCATTTCCGGTCCCCGCGTCGTTACACCGAGTGGCTCGGCTGTTGTGCTGTGGAGAGAAAATGCTCACTTCGGCCCGCGACGTACAGGCTACCATGGTGGCGCAAGCCTCGCCGAAATTACAGTCCCTGTCCTGGTTTTCCAACCGGCCACCGCGCTCGCCGACGCAGTCAACGGCTGGACTCAAGCCCCGCCCCAGACCCCGGACTGGTGGAACGAAACCGTCGAGGCTGCCCCTGTGGCATTGACGCCGAAACCAAAGACCCGGAAGAAAGCCCCGCCCGTCGACGACGGCGAAGGACTTTTCAGCATCGAAGACGTCAGCCCGATACAAGTATCTGAACCGCCGCCAGACCTCGTCACTTCGCTCATCGCGAGTGAGACCTATACGCGCCAACGGGCCATGGCAGGACGGCGGGCGCTGCCTGATGAGCAGGTCGAGATCTTCGTCCGTGCCATCGTTGACCGCGGTTTCCGCGCCCACCGCGACACCGTAGCCGCTTCGGTCAGCACACCGGTCACATCCATCGGTCAGGTGCTTGCAGCAGTCAAACGACTGCTCAACGTCGACGGGTACGACGTCCTCTCCCTCGACCACGACGGCATCACCTACAAGATCGACGAGGCCCTGCTCCGTGACCAGTTCGGTCTGCGAGAACGCTGAGATGACACAGGTGACGATCAGCCCCCGACGCAGGAGGGACATCATCGACGCGCTCCGTCGAGGCACTGTTCCCCAGCAGGGCCTTGATATCCTCGCTGTCGGACTCACCGGCTTCGAGACTGCTCTTGATGCTGAGCTCGAAGGCGTGGAAGGCGGTAGCGCTGGCTTCAAAGCTGTGCGAGGGGAGTACGGCTCTGGCAAAACCTTCTTCGCCCGTTGGCTCACCGAACGGGCCAAGCGAGCCAACTTTGCGACAGCCGAGATACAGATCAGCGAGACCGAGACACCGCTACACAAACTCGAGACGGTCTATCGGCGCGTCGTCGAAAACCTCGCCACACCGACCACTTCGACTGGCGCCATACAGGATGTGGTCGACGGCTGGTTCTACTTCCTCGACCAAGACGCCGGTGACGTCGGCACCGCGGCTTCCTTGGAGTTGCTCGACAAACGGCTGAGCGAGGTCTCCAAAGAAGCCCCCGCATTCGCGGCCGTGCTCCGCGCCTATCGGCTCGCCCAACAGTCCGGCGATGCCGCGCAGGCCGAAGGTCTGCTGGCGTGGCTCAGTGGCCAGCCCCACGTGTCTGCCTCGGTGAAGCGAGCAGCCGGTGTTCGCGGCGACCTGGACCACTTCGGTGCTCTCGGATTCCTTCAGGGTCTCCTGACCGTTTTGCGAGACTCGGACTACGCAGGGCTAGTGCTCGTCATCGACGAGGTCGAGACGCTCCAAAGGATGCGCTCCGACGTGCGAGAGAAGTCCCTGAACGCCCTTCGACAACTGTTGGACGAAATCGACGGCGGCCGATTTCCCGGGCTGTATCTCGTCATGACGGGTACCCCGGCATTCTTCGAAGGCCAACAAGGTGTGCAACGGCTGCCGCCGTTGGCGCAACGACTCCAGACTGACTTCCAGACTGACGCACGGTTCGACAATCCCCGAGCCGTCCAGATCCGGCTCTCGGGTTTCACTGCCAATTCTCTTGTCGAGTTGGGAGGTCGGGTGCGCGATATCTTCGCCACAGGTGCCGATGATCCAGAGCGCATCCACGCTGTCGTCGATGACGCTTACATTACCTCACTCGCCAAGGCTGTTGGCGGTGAACTGGGTGGACGGACTGGCGTCGCGCCGCGCCTGTTCCTGAAGAAGCTAATCGCTGACGTGCTCGACCGCGTCGAACTGTTCGAGGACTTCAACCCCAGACTCGACTACCGATTGACTGTCGACCCGAACGAACTCTCCGACGTTGAACGCGCTGCGCACGTCTGCGGCGTCGGGGAAGCAGTCGGCTCCGTTGATGACATTGATCTGGAGCTCTGATCGCGGTGTCGAACACAACCGGACTCGACCCGGGGATCGAATATCACATCGTCAACTCGCTCGGATGGCCAGGGCTTCGGCCCCTGCAGGAGGCCGCGGTCGCGCCTGTTCGGGTCGGAGAAGACTGTGTATTGTTGGCGCCAACGGCCGGGGGTAAGACAGAAGCCGCGATGTTCCCGTTGCTTTCGGAGATGACGAGCAACGGGTGGACCGGGACGTCGGTCCTCTACGTGACGCCCTTGCGAGCGCTGCTCAACAACCTGTTGCCGCGATTGGAGTCCTACACCGCCTGGGTTGGCCGGTCAACTGCGCTGTGGCACGGCGACGTCGACCCGTCCGAGCGACGTCGCATCCTTGCGGATCGCCCCGACGTCCTGCTTAGCACGCCCGAGTCGATCGAAGCGATGCTGGTGTCGCGAACGGTCGACCACACAAGGTTCTTTTCCGGGCTGCAAACAGTGGTGCTAGACGAACTCCACTCCTTCGCCGGTTCCGACCGTGGATGGCACCTCCTCGCAGTCCTCGAACGTGTCGAACGAGTGATCGGCCGTAAACTCCAACGGGTTGGGCTGTCGGCAACCATCGGAAACCCCCAAGCAGTAGGGGAGTGGATGCAAGGCTCCACCAGCGGTCGCGGCCCCATGCGGGTGGTGGAGGGAACCGCAGCCGGTGCCTCGCCAGAGTCCGACGTTACACTCGACTATGTCGGCAACATGGAGAACGCCGCCACAGTCATCTCGCGCATCCACCGCGGCGAGAAGCGACTGGTCTTCCTCGAATCCCGAAGGCGTGCGGAAGAACTCGCTTTCTTGCTCCGCGAACGCGACGTCCAGACCTACGTCTCCCACTCCTCGCTGTCCGTAGACGAACGTCGCCGCTCCGAGCAAGCATTCGCAGAGTCCCAAGACACCGTCATCGTCGCCACCTCAACCCTGGAACTTGGCATCGACATCGGTGACCTTGACCGTGTGATTCAGATTGATGCGCCGAGGACGGTGTCGTCGTTCCTACAACGGCTCGGACGCACAGGGCGACGACCTGGAGGCACCCGCAATGCGTTGTTCTTGGCCACGAATCTCGATGGACTCCTGGATGCCTCCGCCCTTCTGCTGCTGTGGAGACGGGGGTTCGTCGAGGATGTCGTCGCGCCGCCACATCCGCGTCACCTTGCCGCGCAGCAACTGCTGGCGCTCGCACTTCAGGAGGGGCGATTCGCA
>JAKDNC010000293.1 GCA_030452025.1 Nocardioides sp.
GAGTGTTCTGGAACGGCGACCATTCCACACCGACGCTCGAGGCATAGGCGACCAGACCGGCAGCCAGGGCGAACAACAACAGGACGCCGACCAGCCAGACCGGCAGCTTGGCTGTGATCGGGAATCCGACTCGCTCGATCGGAGACCGCAGCCGAGACCCACCCGGGCCCGTCCACAGCCCCACTCCAAGGGTCACTCCGCAGGCGGAAAGGGCCGGGATCTCGCTGACGCCCAGCACGATCATGATCAATCCGACACAGCCCACCAGAAGCGCTACCCAGGCAAGCAGCATGATGGTGGCCGGTAGCGAGACCAGGAAGTTCCAAGGAGCGGTGATCACCGTCAGTGTGCCGTCATACCATTTCGCTCCACGTCTGCTCCGCCGGCCGCTGTGGGCCGAGGCACCCAGCGAGATGGCCCGCAAGCAGGTGACCACCACGACGATCAGCATGGAGGTGAGGTAGGGCGCCAACACCACGGCGCCCGTCGTTACGGCGAGAAGCCCGCCACCCAGCAGCCAGCGACGCATCCGCTCGAGCAGTGGTGTCCGGGGAGTCGCCGGCGGATACTCCTGCTGCTCACTCCGGGTCGGGTCCGGGGCAGGCGGGGCCTGGTACGGCGAATAGGAGGGCGCCATCGTCTTCGCCTCGGGTTCCCGCTCCTCCACCCGGTCGGTCGGCGTGTAGTCGGACGCGGCCACCATCGGCATCGTCATGGTGGGCGGAGCCGTGGTCGAGCCGGAGGCGGGGACGTCCCCGCCGTGGATTCCCCCGAGCATCCGGATCAACGACGGCAGGGACGGACGCTCGACGGGGTCCGGGTCGAGCGCCTGGAGCACGGGCCCCAAGACCTCGTGGCCGAGACCGTCCAGGTCATGCTCGCCGCGGCGTACCCGGTCCATCACCGCGACCGAGGGACCCTTGCCGAAAGGCGGACGTCCCAGCCCGGCGAAGGCGACCGTGGCCGCCCAAGAGTGGACATCCGCGGCAGCGGTCGGCTCGTGGCCGTAGAGGATCTCGGGTGCGAGATAACCGGGCGTGCCCAGCAGCCACCCGGTCCGGGTGATGTTGGCGTCGTCGGCGACGCGGGCGAGACCGAAGTCGATCAGCACCGGATTGCGTCCCTCCATAAGGACGTTGGACGGCTTGATGTCACGGTGCAGGACGCCGACCTCGTGGACGGCCGCGATCGCCTCGGCCAGACCCCGCGCGAAATGCAGCAGGTCCTCGCCGGCAACCGGGCCCTCTTCCCGGATGTGGTCGTGGAGGGAGAGCCCGGGGACGTAGCGCGTCGCCACGAACGGGATCGGGCCCCACGGATCGGAGTCCACGATCTCGGCGACCCGGGGACTGCGCACCCGACTGAGCGAGTTGACCTCACGGTCCAGGCGTTGACGAGCCTCGTCGTCACCGATGATCTGGGGGCGCAGGACCTTGAGCGCGACGCGCGCTCCGCCCGGCTTGCTGGCCAGGTGGACGACGCCCATTCCGCCCTCGCCGATGCGCGCGAGCAGGGTGTAGTCCCCCACGCTCATGCCTTCGGGGGCGCGCTGGCCCGGTGTGGTCGTCACGATGCGAGGTTACCCAGCCGAACCGAATTCTCCGCAGAGGCGCGACAAGAACCCTCCACTTCCCGACGTCGACCGTTCCTGTAGGTGCCCCGGCACTCTCGCCCGACTGCTCCCCGACGCTCAGGTGACTTGGTGCATCCAGCCGAAGTTGTCCTCGGCGCGGCCGTACTGGATGTCGACAAGTGACTGGCGCAGCTTCATGGTCAGCTCGCCGGCTCCTTCAGTGGTGGAGGCGACCTCGCCGCCATCCCACTTCAGGCTCCCGACGGGGGTCACCACAGCGGCAGTACCGCAGGCGAAGATCTCGGTGATCCGACCGCTGGCCACGCCGTCGCGCCACTCATCGATCGAGAACTGCCGCTCCTGGACCTTGTGGCCGGACTGCCCGGCGAGCTCGATGATGCTGGAGCGGGTGATCCCCTCGAGGATGGTCCCGGTCGCAGGCGTGACGATGCTGCCGTCGTCGAAGACGAAGTAGAGGTTCATCCCGCCGAGCTCCTCGACGTACTTCCCCTGCTGCGCATCGAGGAAGACCACTTGGTCGCAACCGTGGCCGCTGGCCTCCTGCTGGGCGACCAGGGAGCTGGCGTAGTTGCCACCGGTCTTGGCCGCGCCCATGCCGCCTCGGCCGGCGCGGGTGTAGTCCTCGGTGAGCCAGAGGCTGACCGGTTTGACCCCACCCTTGAAGTACGCCCCGGCCGGGCTCGCGATCACCATGAAGGTGACGTGCTGGCTGGGGCGCACGCCGAGGAACTTCTCGGTGGCGATCATGAAGGGGCGGACGTAGAGGGATTTCTCACCCGCGCCGTCAGGAACCCAGCGCTGGTCGACCCTGACGAGTTCGTCGACGGCCTGCACGAAATCTTCTTCGGGGAACTCGGGGAACGCGAGGCGGTGGGAGGAACGCATCATCCGGCCGGCGTTGGCGTGGGGCCGGAACGTCCACACGCTGCCGTCGTCGTGACGGTAGGCCTTCATCCCCTCGAAGGTTTCCTGCGCGTAGTGCAGGACGGCCGTCGCCGGGTCCAGACTGAGCGGGCCGTACGGCGTGATGCGGGCGTCGTACCACCCCTTCTCCGGCGTCCACTCGACGGTGAACATGTGGTCGGTGAAGTAGGTGCCGAAGCCGGGGTTGGTCAGGATCTCCGCGAGGCGGGCGTCATCGACCAGGGTCTCGGCAAGGGTGGTACTGATCTGCATGAAGGTCACGTTATACCCACCTTTCGCGGAGCATGAGGGCATGGCCGGTTTCCCCGCCTACCCGGTGAAACCGGCACTCCCCGGCCTATCTTTCCCCCGGGCAGTGCCGGTTTCACCGGGTAGGTGGGAAACCAGTCAACGGATGAGGGCGCCGGGTCAGGCCTCGGACACCCGCGCCGAGATCGCGTCGCCGACCACGGAGGTACGCCGGGTGGTGCCGGGTGTGCGCGCGTCGAGGTCGGCGAGGACGGCGTCCTCGATCGCGGCAGCGGCGGTGTCGTGCCCGAGGTGGTCGAGCAGC
The DNA here is from genome assembly GCA_030452025.1 of Nocardioides sp. GTDB lineage: Bacteria > Actinomycetota > Actinomycetes > Propionibacteriales > Nocardioidaceae > Nocardioides. The sequence goes on from JAKDNC010000293.1 coordinate 3,072, forward strand.
AGGGACACCGAGAGGATCGCTGCGGTGGGATCCGCCTTCTGCTGACCGGCGATGTCCGGCGCCGAGCCGTGCACCGGTTCAAACATGGAGGGCGCGGTCCGGTCCGGGTTGATGTTGCCGGACGCCGCGAGCCCGATGCCACCGGTGATGGCGGCGGCCAGGTCGGTGATGATGTCGCCGAAGAGGTTGTCGGTGACGATCACGTCGAAGCGAGCGGGATCGGTGGTCATGTGGATCATCGCCGCATCGATGTGCATGTAGTCGCAGCTCACCTCGGGGTGTTCGGCGCCGACGGATTCGAAGAGGCGCCACCACGTCGAGCCGGCGTTGACAAGCACATTGGTCTTGTGGACCAGGGTGAGCTTCTTCCGGGGCCGTCGCTCGGCGCGGGCGAAGGCATCGCGGATCACGCGCTCGATGCCGAATGCCGTGTTCACGCTGACCTCGGTGGCAACCTCGGCCGGCGTACCGACGCGAAGCGCACCACCGTTGCCGGTGTAGGGGCCCTCTGTTCCCTCACGGACGACCACGAAGTCGACCTCACATCCTCCGATGACGTCTTCGGAGAGCGGCGACACGACTCCCGGAAAGATCCGGGAAGGGCGCAGGTTGACGTAATGGTCGAGTTCGAAGCGGAGCTTGAGCAGGAGGCCCCGCTCAAGGATGCCGGGCGGCAGGTTCGGGTCGTTCGGCCGGCCGCCGACAGCGCCGAGCAGGATCGCGTCGTGGTTGCGGATCTCTTCGAGCGTGCTCTCGGGCAGTACCTCGCCGGTGCGCAGGTAACGCTCCGCGCCGAGGTCGTAGTTGGTCTGCTCGAACTTCACGGTCTCAGGGGCTGCCACCTCGAGCACTTTGAGTGCCTCGGCGGTGACCTCCTCTCCGATGCCGTCACCGGGGATGACCGCGAGCTTGATACCGGACCGCTGAGGAGAGTTAGTCATGACCTGAAATCTAGTTGTCGTCGGGGCGGGCGCCGCCATCGTCTCGCTGGTCAAGAGCGGCTTGGACCGCCTCGTGGCTGCGGGGGTTCTCCGGGTTGTGCATCGCGGGTCCCCACTCGGGGTACATGTCATACATCGTGTTTCTCCTTGTTTCTCGCAGGTGGGATGGAGCAGCCTCGTTGAATGAGGCCTGAATCCCCCGCGGCGGGAGAGGAGATGGGAGAACCACTCATGGGTCACATGAGGGAATCGGTCCACTTCAGGACCGGAGTTCGCGGATCACGCTGTGCTGCCGGCGTCACCCGCCGCGGAGGCATCTTCAGATGGATCGAGGGCCGTCAACGCACGCACTCCGCGGCGAGGTGGCCCGCTGATCAGGCCTCGCCGCGGCAGTGAATAAGTACGAAAACGCTCCGCATGGTTCGACGAGAGTACGACGGATCAGACGAAAGTGCAGCAGCCTTCCAAAATCCGTCCACAATGCGAGACGTTCGTCCCGAGATGAGAGACTCAGCCGCATGAGTGCACCTCCCGAGCTCCCCGCGATCGTCAGCCGCGCGTTCGACGTCTCCCGCCGCAGCGGCTACGTGTCGTTCTGCCGCAACGAGACCGGTCGACTGCTGGCCGCACTGGCCGCCACTCGCAGCGGCACGCTCGCGGAGTTCGGCACCGGTTGTGGTGTGGGCACGGCCTGGCTGCGCTCCGGCGTGCGCACCGATGCGCGCATCCTGTCTGCAGAGCTGGACGCCAAACTGGCAGGCAAGGCCGCGGAGATCTTCGAGGACGACCCGTCGGTCGAGGTGTTGGCCGCGGACTGGTCGACCCTGCGCGACCAGGGTCCGTTCTCGTTGCTCTTCCTTGACTCCGGGATCCCCGAAGAAGTCACCGTGGACACGATCGCCGACCTCGTCGAGCCGGGAGGCATCGTCGTACTCGACGACTTCGTCCCGTGCGAGCAGTGGCCGCCGATCACCGGCGGACGGGTCGACTCCCTGCGCGAGAACTGGCTGACCGACGAACGTTTCACGGCTGTCGAAGTGATGATCGCCCCGGACGCCTCGGCGATCATCGCCACCCGCCGCTGACCCACCCCACCGAGTCGGGGTATTCCCAGACGTTATTTTGGCATGCAAGAGTGGGTAGCGTCAAGAACGTGAGGGGCTATCCCGTAGCATACGGGGGAG
>JAKDNC010000294.1 GCA_030452025.1 Nocardioides sp.
TTGGTCAACAGCATCCAGGTGAGACGGCGCTTGTGCTTGGTGGCCTCGATGATTTCGGGCCACAGACGGCGCACATCGGTCAGGCTCAGCGCCGATCCGCCTCCGGACGACTGCGGAGCGGGCGCCGGCTCGGGCGTAGGTTCTGGTTCTGGCTCTGGCGCTGGCTCGGGTGACGGGATCGGCTCGGGTGACGGGATCGGCTCGGGAGTCGTCACCTGGGGCTGGGGCGTCGCCACGGCCGGTCGGGCGATCTGTTCGGCCTCGTTCGCCGTGGGTGCGGGTCGCTGCGGGGCAACGGCCGGGCTCGCCGGTGGGGTGGCGGCCTGCGGGGCACCGCCGGAGATGGAGGCCCGCCTCTCGAGCCGGTCGATGCGGGCCATCACACCCTGCTCGGAGTCGTCGGCTGCGGGGAGCAGCACCCGGGCGCAGATCAGCTCGAGGAGCAGTCGGGGGGCGGTCGCGCCCCGCATCTCGGTCAGCCCGGTCGCGAAGAGGTCGGCAGCCCGGCTGAGCCCGGGCACGCCGAACCTGCTGGCCTGCGCGGTGAGCCGCTCGGCCGCGTCGTCGGCGACGTCGATCAGCCCGCTCGCGGAGGCATCGGGGACGGCACCGATGATGACGAGGTCACGGAGCCGACGGAGCAGGTCCTCGGTGAACCGGCGCGGGTCCTGGCCGGTCTCGATCACCTTGTCCACGACCCCGAAGACCGAGGCGCCGTCGCCGGCGGCGAAGGCGTCGATGATCTCGTCGAGCAGGGACTCGGGCGTGTAGCCGAGCAGGCCGGTCGCCAGCTGGTGGGTCACTCCCTCGGGACCGGCCCCGCCGAGGAGCTGGTCGAGCACCGACATGGTGTCTCGCGCGGAGCCGGCACCGGCGCGCACGACCAGCGGCAGCGCCGCCGGCTCGATGGTGACACCTTCCTTCTCGCAGAGCTCGGAGAGGTAGGAAGTGAGCAGGCGCGGTGGGATCAGCCGGAACGGGTAGTGGTGGGTGCGCGAGCGGATGGTCGCAATGACCTTGTCCGGCTCGGTGGTCGCGAAGATGAAGCGCAGGTGGGGCGGCGGCTCCTCGACCAGCTTCAACAGCGCGTTGAAGCCCTGCGGGGAGACCATGTGCGCCTCATCGATGATGTAGACCTTGTAACGACTCTTCACCGGGGCGAAGAACGCCTTCTCCCGCAGGTCACGGGCGTCGTCCACGCCGCCGTGGGAGGCGGCGTCGATCTCGATCACGTCGATCGAGCCGGGGCCGCCGCGGGCGAGGTCCCGGCAGGAGTCGCACTCGCCGCACGGGTCGGCGCAAGGCGCCTGCTCGCAGTTTAGCGCGCGGGCGAGAATCCGCGCCGATGTCGTCTTGCCGCAGCCTCGGGGACCGGAGAAGAGGTAGGCGTGGTTGACCCGGTTGTTGGCCAGCGCAGCGCGCAGCGGCTCCGTGACGTGATCCTGACCGATGACCTCGGCGAACGTCTCGGGCCGATAGCGGCGATAGAGGGCGAGGGGTGCTTCCACGTCCTGAACCCTAACCACCGGCGCCGACAGGCGGTAGCGCGGCATGACCGGCTGATGAAAAGGCCCCCCGTGCACCCGACAGAGCTTGCCTGCCCTTGCTGCCTTCCGGCCCTGGGGGAGTTCAGCGAGATGTCGCCGCACGGGGGGTTGCCCAGAGTCTAGGACAGCAGCCGCTGCCCCTCCAAAGCGACCCGGCAGGTCCCCCTCGATTTCTCACCACTGCCACCTGAAGGTAATCTCCTCGGCGGAGGATTCGCCTAGTGGCCTATGGCGCTCGCTTGGAAAGCGGGTTGGGTTAACGCCCTCAGGGGTTCGAATCCCCTATCCTCCGCCGATCCGAACGCCCCGGCACGCGCCGGGGCGTTCGGCATTTCAGCGTGTACGACGCCCCAGCAGCGGGCCCAGCATCAGCGCGGCCAGAAGCGCCCCACCGGCACCGATCCCCCACCACAGCATGGTCTGGCGGGAGTCCTCGAAGTCGTCGTGGCGGGCCCGCGGCTCCGTGGCCTCGTAGGGCGGGGTCTCCGGGGGCCTGGCCTCGACCAGGGTGCCGTCCTTCTTGATCTCGAGATCGGCGGTCAGCGCCTCGTAGGGCTGGATCATCCCGTGGCCGTCCGACGCGATGTCGTGGTAGGCACCCGAGGCGGTCACCTCGATGCGCGTCTTCACCTGCGCCGGAGTGAGGGTGGGGTCCTGCTCGAGGATCAGGGCGGCCAGGCCGCTCACCTCCGGTGCGGCCCAGCTCGAGCCAGCGTCGCCGATCTCGCAGTCCAGGCCGGTGATCATCCGCGACTGCGCGCCCCAGATGGGAGCCGACACGTCGATCTCCTCGCCGACCAGCATGGCGTCACGGGTCATGCTCAGGTCCGCGTTCAGCGCCGTCGTGGCGATCACCCGGTCCATCCTCGCCGGGAAGAGCACCTCGCTCGGGGGGATCGGGCGTCGCCGTACCCGGTCCTCGGTGCGGTTGCCGGCTGCCACCACGACCACCATGCCGGCGTCCAACGCGTCGTTGATGGCCGCCTCAAGCCCCGCGTCACGACGCTCGAAACCGAGCGACAGATTGATCACCCGCACACCGAACTTGTCCATGCCCGAGTCGACCAGCCACCTGATCGCCGCCGTGACATTCTGCGCCTCCATGGAGGTCTCGGTGGAGGTCTTCCCCTCCTCGTCGGTGGTCTCCGCGCTGTCGGTGACCCGCACAGAGACGATGTGGGCGCCGGGGGCCACCCCACGGGAACCGGCAGCCAGCCCCGCGACGATCGTGCCGTGGCCGTCCTGGAGCTCCTTCTGACCCCTGACGACGTGCTCCTCCATGCCGGCGTAACCCGCGCTCGTGTCCACACCTGAGTCGACCACCGCGATGCCGACACCGTCGCCGCGGGAGAGTGTGTGCGCCTGCTCCAGCTGCAACACACCGGCCACCGGGTCGTCCGCCGGGTCCGGGTCGTCCCCCTCGGTCGGGGAGTCCGGAACCCCGCGGTCACACACCCGATCGGCGGCCCGGGCCGGGGCCGGCAGGATGAGCACGGCCGCCAGCAACGCCAGCAGCAGCGCCCGGGCCGGCCGCGAAGACATCAGGACGAGCCCTTCTCGCCCTTGCCGCGTGCCTCGGTGCGGCAAGATTCCAGGGCATCCGGGTCGGGAACGTGGAGCGCCGCTTCCTGGGACAGCTCGGGGCCACAGGAGAAACTCTCGATCCATGCTTCGGGCACCGTCGGCGGGTCGTAGTCGCCGTACCCGATCAGGCTCGCGGTCTCTCCTGCAGGCCCTCCGAGGCGGTAGCGCTTCGCATCCATGTCGATGACCACCGGCGATCCACCACTCGCGGCACCCTGTGCGCCCGAGAGGACGTAGGCGCCGAAACCGGGCGTGACCGTGGTCTCGATGGTTCCCGGGTCGACCTCTTCTGCGCTTTCGTCCCCGGACGGGTCGCCCGCGAGGAAGGTGCGTGCCGGGCTGCCGGTCGACGAGTCCAGCACGGCGCAGGCGTCCTCGTCGGCTTCGTAGTCGTCGGGACGCTGGGCGGGCCACTCGGCCAGCGCGGGCAGCGGCGCGGACGGCACCGAGATGTCCGAGACCTCGGCGATGCCGTTGGTGCGGCGCACCTTCTCGTAGACGGCCAGCTGGAACTCGTTGAGCGGGTGCAGCTCCTCGGAGCCGGCAACATAGGTCTGTTGGCCGTCGGTGACCAGGTCACCGACCTTGAGGCCCTTTCTGCCGAGGGCATCGGCGTACGACGCGGTCGCCGTGCCGTCGAGATCGCCGAAGGTGGGCAGGTCGAGGGCGCCCCCGTCAGGGAAGAGGCGGAGCCATTCCTGCTCGACCACGAACGCCGCCGCCGTGTTCAACCCGAGGCCGTTGAGGACGGTGTTGGAGCGGTCCTTGTCGTGCGGGAGCCGGTATCGGAAGAAGCCGTGGTCGGTCGCCGCGGACTGCGCGACGAGGTATCGCTGGCCGTTCTCCGTGGCCACCACGAGCCCGGCGTCCTGCGGCGCGGCCGACGTGGACGGCCCGTCACCGATGTGGAACCTCACGCCCTGCTCCTGGTGGGTGCACGCGGTCCAGCCGGTCGAGTTCAGGTTCTCCGTGGAGGCAAGGCTGGTCGGGGCACCGAAGATCCCGATCATTGGGTCGAGCTGTTCCTCGTCGATGAGCTCCTTGTCCACGTTGACCAGCTCGGCGTCCATGCCGAGGATCAGCCGGGCGGAGGTCATGTTGATCACCGGTTGGAGTGGCTCCTCCTTGGCGACCGCGACGTAGGTCGTGGCCTCGTTGGAGACCACGATGTTGCCGCCGTCACGCCAGTCGGCGGGTGCTCGACCGGAGAAGATGCTGGCGATCGCCGCCCCTGCGATCATCAGGACACCGAGGGCAATTCCCCCGATGACGGCCCGCGCCGGCCGCACTGGCTCCACCTCTCGCCCTCCGGGTGCTCCGCTGAGGAACGCGGTGACGAGACGACGGCGGCTGAAGGCATTGGCTTCGACGAGGTCGCGCTTGCTGGACACCGGCGATCAACCACGCAGCTTCTCGAAGAGCCCGGAGGCCACCACGAGCAGCGGCAGCAACGAGAGCAGGCAGACCAGCTCGAGCACGTCGCCCAGGCGACCGCGACGCACCGACGGCGGCGAGGGGATCAGGGTCACGGCCAGGACCAGCGCCCCGGCGGAGGCCAGGATGACCGCGACGGTGGGACCCCACGACGGATGCAGGTAGAGCACCGAGCCCGCGGTGGAAGTCAGCCCGAGGATGCCGGCGGCCAGTCCGGTGAGGACCTCGGAGCCAGCACGGTACTGGCGGGTCCGCAACATCACGACTCCGGCTGCGGCGACCGCGATCAGGGTGCCGGTGATGCCCAGGTCGACCGCCAGCGGCGCACACAGCACGAGGAGCGCACCGACGGTCGAGGTGACGGCGAGCAGGATCTCGTGGCCGAGCACCGCGTCCTCGTGGACGGCTTCCGCGCGGATCGGGATTGGGTCGGTGGTGATGTCGGCGTCGGAATAGACCTGCTCGACGCGGGTCCGGGTGGCGCCCAGCGCCAGCCAGGGCAGGACACTCCCGGCGATGACGACCAGGACCAGAAGGATGGTGAAGACCACGGCGGGGTCGAAGGTGGCCGCCTGCAGGACGAGCCCGGCGACGACGAAGACGCTGCCGACCAC
>JAKDNC010000295.1 GCA_030452025.1 Nocardioides sp.
TTTGACGTTTTCGGGGTTGAGCGGGTCGTTGAGCTGGCGTCCGGAGGCGCGGCCGACCTCGGTGAGGGTTTCCTCAGAGTTGGTGAACTTCCCGGTGAGGGCGGTGTGCTTCTTTTTCTTCTTCTCCTGGGTGGGCTCTTGGCGGATCTGGGAGTTCAGGTTGTCCACGGTGGCGTTGTGCTCACCCACGGCGGTGGCGTAGTTGCGGACGGCGGCGGAGGCAACAGTGATGCCCTGAACCAGGTCGCGAGCCTGCTTCTTGGTGGGCTCATCTGCACCCGTCATCGCCGTCAACAGGGCGCCCTCGACGGTGGACTTGGACTTGTTGTGCGCCGCGGTCACGTCTCCGGTGAAGCTCTCCACGTCCCCTGCGGGCTTCGCCACGGCGTCCGCCTGAGCGGCGATGGTGCCCTCGCTGGGTGTGTGCTTGTCGAACTCGTAGTCCATCCCGCGATCCCCTGCAGCGCTCTGCCTCGACCATCGCAGTAGTCGCCTGCCATTTCATTCCGGTCATCGTAATCACGCACGCATTCGATGAGCCAGTCCCCGGGAAGAACCAGACGTGGCCCCTGCAACCCATGGAGTCATAGACGGTGAGGCCGACGACGAAGGACGCCACGAACGCGAGCGCACCCATGTTCACGCCTCGCATCGTGGCGATCAGGAACACGACCAGTTGTGGTTCAGTGACCTGACCAATACGTCAGTACAGGGAGACATGCGTGGACCTGACCGAGCTCGCGCTCGTGCTCTTCGCCGGCTTCGGTGCGGGCGTGCTGTCCTCCTCCGTCGGCGTCGCCTCGCTGCTGAGCTTCCCCGTCCTGCTGGCGATCGGCCTCCCACCCGTGGTGGCCAACACCACCAACACGCTCGGGCTGATCCCGGCCGGCGCCGGCGGGACGTTCGGCTATCGCGAGGAGCTCAGCGCGGTCCCGGCGCTGACCGTCCGGGTCGTCGTGCTCACCGGACTGGCCGGCAGCGTCGGCGCCGCCCTCCTGCTCGGTCTCCCCTCGAGCGTCTTCGAGACGATCGCGCCGTGGATGATCCTCGGGACCTGCCTCCTGGTGGGTGCCCAGCCACGGATCTCGCGATGGCTGGCCGCGCGGCACCCGGAAGGGCAGGACCGTCCCGACCGGGTGCACCTCTCGCCCCTGACCACGGTGTTCGTCCTGCTGACCGGCGTGTACGGCGGCTACTTCGGCGCCGGCGCGGGGGGTGATGATGATCGCCACCTTGGCCCTCGGCCTGGACATCGACCTGAAGATCATCAGTGCCCTGCGGACCACCTCGGTGATGGCCTCGAACGTCGTCGCCGGAGCCGTCTTCGTCTTCATCGCCGACATCGACTGGGCGGTCGTGGCCATCCTCGCCGCCAGCTCGATCTTCGGCGGCTACGCCGGGGCCAGACTGGGCAAGCGCATGCCGGCGTCCCTGCTCCGTGCGGGCGTCGTGGTCGCCGGCGTCGTCGCCGCCATCACCCTGTGGTCCTGACTCCCCGGGCAGCCAAGGCGATCAGGCCCGGAGCCCGGCCAGGCACCCACGCAACAGGTGGCGCAGGCTCCCCCGCTCGGTCACGTCGAGGGTCGAGAGCATGCGCTCCTCCACCTCGGCGACCACCCGGGTCACCAGACCCGCGCTCTCCAGTCCCCGCAGGAGCACGTTCACCGACTGCCGCGAGACGAAGGTGGCTCGGGCCAGCTCGGCGTTGGACACCCCAGGGCGCTGGCGCAGCACCTCGAGGGAGGCGTACTGAGGCACCGTCAGGCCGATCGGGCGCGACACACGTCTGCGGCGCCTCCGGGCCGGCGACGGCATCGCCTTCTACTCACCCGCACCGCGATGCGGCAGGGCACGCCGGTGCAACAGGTCACGGTGAGCGAGGACTTCCGTCCGTGGCGCCTCGCGGTGGACTTTCGCGACGCGGCACCGGTCGACGTACGTCCACTGGTTCCTCGCCTGGACTTCATCACGGACCCGGACTGCTGGGGGTTCCCCTTCCGGCGCGGCCTCTTCGAGATCTCCGCGGACGACTTCGCGGTCGTGGCCACTGCGATGGGCGACGGGTGACGTGGGTGAGAATGTCCCTATGAAGTTCACCGAGCGCGAGATGACCGTCGCCGTCGACGCGGTCGCGCAGAAGTTGTACGCCGGCTCCCGACCGCCGTGGCGCAAGGGAAGCGCCGAGGACGCATGGGCCGAGCTGGGCAAGTTCGAGAAGTACCAGCACAGGGCCGCCGCCGGCGAAGTGGTCCTGACGCCCCTGCTCGCCCTCCCGGAGCGTCCCACCGTCGGTGCCACGCCGGAGTTCAGCCAGGAGGAATACCGTGCCGCCGCGGAGAGCGGCGGCCAGGTGGAGTCGCTCGAGGGCAAGAAGCGAGAGCGGTTCATCGCCATGACCGCACAACTCACGAAGTACGCCGTCGAGGCGATGCCGATCCGTCAGGATCCCGACGCGCTGATCGTTCCCGACCACCTGTAGCTCCCGGATTCGGTGGGCTCGAACGGCGTCATGCCCCCGCGACCCGCCCGTCTCCAATGAACCGGGCAACTGATCGGCGCCACGGCGGGTCTCGTGCAGGCACACACCCACCGTCGTGGGGATCTCGTCCATCTCCATGCCGACAGTGCCGCTGACTGCCGTCCGTGCCGGCCCCGGGACATGCGACAACCTCCCGGGTCCGGAACCGGGAGGTTGCGCGTGAAGCTGGGTGGGTCAGTTGGCGGTGTTGAACGTGTTCTTGACGCGGTCGAAGGCGCCGCGCCCCGTGTCCGACGCAACCTCTGTTGGCGCCCACCGGGCCACCCGCAGCACCCCGTCCCTCATCGACCTGGTCTCACCGTTCACGGTGCTTGGCTCAGCAGTCCTGCTCACCGTGGTGCTGCTGGTGGTCACCCAGCGTTGATCAGCGGATCGTGGCGGTGTCGATGACGAAGCGGTAGCGGACGTCTCCGGCGACCACACGCTCGTACGCCGCGTCGACGTCCCCGGCTCCGATCGTCTCGATCGAGGCGCCGATGCCCTTGGCCGCGCAGAAGTCCAGCATGTCCTGGGTCGCCTGGATCCCGCCGATGTTGGAGCCGGCCACGACCCGGCTGCCGCCGACGACAGCAGACGGACGGATCGACCATGCCTCGGTGGGCATGCCGACGTTGGCGAAGACACCGAGCGGCCTGAGCAGCGAGATGTAGCGGTGCACCTCGAGGTCGGCGCTGACCGTGTTGAGGACGACGTCGAAGGTGCCACGCAGTGCCTTGAGATTCTCCGGGTCGGCGGTGGCGACGTGGGCGACGGCGCCGAGCGCACGGCTGTCGTCGGCCTTGGCGTCGCTGCGCGAGAGGACGGTCACGTCGGCGTCCAGGGCCACGGCGAACTTCACGCCCATGTGGCCGAGACCGCCGAGTCCGACGACCGCGACCTTGCTCCCGGGGCCCACGCCCCAGCGCTTGAGTGGGGCCCAGGTGGTGATGCCGGCGCAGAGCAGCGGAGCAGCCTCATCGAGACCAACGCCTTCAGGGATCGAGCAGACGAATCGTTCGGAGACGGCGACCTGCTGGCTGTAGCCGCCCTTGGTCTCCTCGCCGTCGTAGCCGCGACCGTTGTAGGTCATCACGGCGCCCTTGGTGCAGAACTGCTCCTCGCCGTCCTTGCAGAACTCGCACTCCCCGCACGAGTCGACCATGCAGCCGACGCCCACGCGGTCGCCCACCTTGTAGCGGCTGACACCGGCGCCCACCGAGGAGACCACGCCCGCGATCTCGTGTCCGGGGGTCATCGGGAAGATCGCCGTGCCCCACTCCTCGCGGACCTGGTGGATGTCGGAGTGGCAGATGCCGGCGTACTTCACGTCGATCAGGATGTCGTCGTCGCGCAGGTCGCGCACCGGGATCTCGGCGACCTCGAAGGGGGCACCGGCGGACGGGGCCTGCAGGGCGGTGGTGCTGGGCATACGTGCTCTCCAAGTCGATCGGGGGAAAGGAGCCATTCTCACCAACGTCGGGGGTGGCGGTTTTCATCCCGAGTCGACTCAATGACGGGCGTCGAGCTTTTTGACCAGGGCCTTCGGAGCGGTCAGCCGGTACGAAGCGTCGACCAGCTCAGCGACCTCGTCCCAGTCGACCTCGGGCTGGGCCAGGTCGGTCGCCCGCCAGCCGTAGGGGCCGACGTAGGAAGGCACAAAGAAGCGGTCGTCCTCATCCAGCGCCGGAAGCTCGGACGGGTCCACCTTGATCATGCAGGCGCTCGGCACCTGGCGATGCTCCCCGGGCCGCAGCTTCTCCGAGCCACCGAAGGACGCGAAGATCTTCTTCGTGCGGAAGTTGGGGCGGCCGTGGGAGACGAACTCCTCGGCTCCCGGAAAGGACAGGCAGAGCTCCCGGAGCCGGGACAGGCCCGGATCGTCTTCGCTGAACATCACCGGGTGGGACATGTCCCCCAGTCAAGCAGCCAGTCAAGTAGTCGTCACGCAGTCGTCACCCTCATCGCACCAGCAACAGACCGCCCAGGGTGAGCATCAGGGCGGCGACGAGCGCGTCGAGGATCCGCCACGACGACGGCCGCGACATGAACCCGCTCAGCAGGCGGGCGCCGTACCCGAGGGCGACGAACCAGACCACGCTGGCCAGCATCGCCCCGAAACCGAAGAACCAGCGGCCGGTCTCACCCTCCTGGTTGGCGAGGGCGCCGAGCAGCACGACGGTGTCGAGGTAGACGTGGGGGTTCAGCCAGGTCAGCGCGAGGCAGGTCGTCACCACGGCGGTGATGGTGGACGTGGTGGCTTCCTCCACACCGGCGACGAGACCGTCGGAGGTTCGTAGCGCGCGGCGCAGGGCGAGCAGGCCATAGCCGATCAGGACGGCCGCGCCGAGCCACTTGATCACCGCGAGGGCCCCCTGGTTCCCGGCAACCAGAGCACCGAGCCCGGCGATCCCGGCTGCGATCAGGAGTGCGTCGGAGGCGGCACAGACCGCCACGACGGCGCCGACGTGCTCGCGGCGCACTCCCTGACGCAGGACGAAAACGTTCTGCACGCCGATCGCGATGATCAGCGAGAGGCCGGCCGCGAAGCCGATCAGGACGGAGGAGGGCATCGCTGGAAGCTAGGCGCTGGGCGGGATGGAGGCCATCACGTTCAGGTCGACGGGCCCCTCGATGCCGGGAACAGCGCCCTGGTCGTT
>JAKDNC010000296.1 GCA_030452025.1 Nocardioides sp.
TTGCAGCCGGAGCCGTCGCCGCCGCCGACCTCGATCGACGCTCATCACGACGGCACGGTCGACAAAATGCTCGTCCTCATCGTCGAGAACCACTCGCTCAGCGAGATGCAACGCGAGATGAGTTCCGTCGCCGGCCTCGGCGACCAATTCGGCTACGCGAATAACTATCGCGCACTGACGCACCCGTCACTGCCCAACTATCTGGCCATCGTCGGTGGTGACACATACGGCGTGTCGGACGATGACCCGCCGGGGGCCCACCCGATCTCGGCACCGTCGGTCTTCGGCGCCGCGATTCGAAATGGCCGGACGGCGAAAGTCTATGCGGACGCGATGAGTTCGCCGTGCCAGCAGGACAACGATGGGACCTACGCGGTCAAGCACAACACCTGGGCGTACTTCGTCAACGAGCGAGACCTCTGCGATCAGTACGATGTGCCGCTGACGGCGCTGGCCGCCGACATCGACAAAGGCAAGCTCCCCACGGTTGGCATGGTGATCCCCGACCTCTGCAACGACGCGCACAACTGTCCGTTGGCACAGGCCGATAAATGGTTGGCGGGGGTGCTTGACCCCGTGTTGCAAGGCCCCGATTGGGCTTCGGGCAGGCTTGTCGTCGTCGTCACCGCAGATGAGGATGACCGGACCCAGGACAACCAGATCCTCACCGTGGTGGCGAATCCGGGACTGGCTCACGTGGTCGCGACCGCCCCACTCACCCACTACTCCCTCGCCCGGTCTCTGGCCGACATCGCCGGCGTCACACCCTTGAGGAACGCGACCACTGCACCATCGTTGCTGAAGAGCTTCGGTCTGACCGCCGCTCGATGATCACACATCAGCCTCAGCGGTTGAACCGGGACTGGGTCTTCTCCAGGCCCTCGGTGACCAGGCACTCGATCGCGTCGGCGGCGTCCCCGACCTGGAAGGGCAGTTCCTTCTTCTCCGTCGAGGAGTAGCCGGAGAGCACGAAGTCGGAGACCGACTGCCGCCCCGGGGGCCTGCCGATGCCGGCCCGCACCCGGTAGAAGTCGCCGGTGCCGAGCGAGCCACGCATCGAACGCAGGCCGTTGTGGCCGTTGTCGCCGCCGCCGAACTTGATCCGCAGCGCACCGAAGTCGATGTCGAGCTCGTCATGGATGGCGATGATCCGCTCGGGCGGGACGCCGTAGAACTTGGCGACCGCCGAGACAGGGCCGCCGGACTCGTTCATGTAGGTGCGCCCTCGCATGAGTACGACGCGTGGACCCGGCACGCCCGGGGGCGTGAGCCGCCCTTCCACCACATCGGCGCGGCCGGACTTGTGGGACTTCCAGAGCGCCTTCCCGGGAGGAGAGCCCATGCGGGAGGCCAGCTCGTCGGCCACGAGGTAGCCGATGTTGTGTCGATGCCCGGAATAGGAAGGACCGGGATTCCCCAGCCCGACCACGAGCCACACGTCCTGTGGTTCGGTCATGGCAGAAGTATCCCGGTCCCTCCCGAAGAACTTGAAGATCACTCCTCGGAGGATCCCTCTTCGTCGGACTTCTTCTCCTCGTCGCCCACCTCGGGGACCTCGTCCTCGGACTCGTCCTTCTCGATGCCGGCCTCGGCCTCGGCCTCTTCGAGCTCGGCCTCGACCTCTTCAGCGGTCGGCGCCTCGGTGATGTTGACCATCAGCAGGTCCTCCTCGGAGAGCAGGGTGCTGCCCGCGACGAGCTCGACCTCGTTGGCCAGGATCTGCGTGCCGGCCTCGAGGCCCTCGATGGAGATCTCGAAGTACTCCGGGATGTGGGTCGCCTCGGCCTCGACGTAGAGGGTCTGGTTCTCGGTGACGACCAGCGTCTCCTTGGCAGCCTCGCCGACGAGGTGGACGGGAACCTCGACGTGGACCTTCTCGCCCTTGCGGACGGCGACGAAGTCGATGTGGGTCAGGGTCCGCTTGAGGGCGTCGATCTGCACGTCCTTGGTCAGCGCGAGCTGGTCCTTGCCGTCGACCGACAGGTCGAGAAGCGCGTTCGCGCCGCCGGACTTGAGCGCGAGCCAGGTGTCGTGGCCCGGAAGCGCAACGTGGATCGGCTCCTTGCCGTGGCCGTAGATGACCGCGGGCACCTTGTCTTCGCGGCGGATACGACGGGCAGCGCCCTTGCCGAACTCAGTGCGAGTCTCGGCGATGATCTTGTCGGCAGCCATGTGGCTTCTCCTCATGCGTGGAACTTCGGTGAACAATGGTCATGGTTGCCCAGGAACGACGAACGCCGCACCTTCGAGACGTCGAAAGCGCGGCGCACAGTGAATGAACCCGCCCTGTCGATAACGGAGACCTGCGCTGTGCAGCGCTCCCTCGCCGAGGCAACCCGGCGATTCTAGCCCCGCGGCTCCGGACTCACCAACTCGTGTTCTCACCCGCCGGTTTCCCCGCCTACCCGGGGACTCCAGCACTCCCCACGGGAAACTTCCCGGGGTAGGTGCCGGTTTGGGCCGGGGAGTCGGTGAGCTAGGCGTGACCATATTTGCCCATCACTGCGGGGCTCGGCTCCGGCAGCCCTCGTCCCTCGGGCTACCTCCACCTCACTCCTCGTGCTGAGCGGTTAGGCGTGGCCGTCGAACATCGAGGTGACCGAACCGTCCTCGAAGACCGCCCGGATCGCGCTCGCGAAGAGCGGGGCGATCGAGAGCACAGTGAGCTTGTCGAACTTCTGCTCGGCGGAGAGCGGGAGGGTGTTGGTGACGATGACCTCGGTGACCGAGGAGTTCTTCAGCCGGTCGACGGCCGGGCCGGAGAGGATCGGGTGGGTGGCAGCGATGATCACGCCGGCTGCACCCTCCTCCATCAACGCCTCGGCCGCCTTCACGATGGTGCCGCCGGTGTCAATGATGTCGTCAGTCAGGACGCAATACCGCCCCGCCACCTCACCCACGACCCGGTTGGCGACGGTCTCGTTGGGGCGGTCGGTGCGACGGGTCTTGTGGATGAACGCCAGCGGCACCCCACCGAGACGGGCAGACCAGCGCTCGGCCACCTTGATCCGCCCAGCATCCGGGGAGACCACGGCGAGCGGCTGGTCGCCGTACTTCTCCTTGACGTAGTCGGCCAGGATCGGCAGCGCCATCAGGTGGTCGACCGGGCCGTCGAAGAAGCCCTGGAGCTGGTCGGCGTGCAGGTCGACAGTCATCAGCCGGTCGGCGCCGGCGGTCTTGAACAGGTCGGCGATGAGGCGGGCCGAGATCGGCTCGCGGCCACGATGCTTCTTGTCCTGGCGGCTGTAGCCGTAGAACGGCATCACCACGGTGATCCGCTTGGCCGAGGCCCGCTTGAGCGCATCGACCATGATCAGGTGCTCCATGATCCACTCGTTGATCGGAGCGGTGTGGCTCTGGATCACGAACGCGTCGCAGCCGCGGACGGACTCCTCGTAGCGGATGTAGATCTCGGAGTTGGCGAACTCGTACGCCGAAGTCGGGACCAGCTCGGTGCCGAGGTGCTCGGAGACTTCCTGAGCGAGACTGGGATTTGCCCTTCCACTGAAGACCATCATGTTCTTCTCGGTGGCCCGCTTCAATCCGCTCACTCGGGAGGCTCCTCGCCTTGTTGCTTGGGTGGTGCGCCGGTAGGACTGATTCTGCCCCTCGACCTCAGTTGTCGCGAATCGAAGTTTCCGAGTCCTGAGACGACGTGGCCCCACGGGCGGCCTTGCGAGCCTTCCAGTCCTCGAGATTGCGCTGCGGAGCGCTCGAAACCGCCAGCGCACCGTCGGGAACATCACGTCGCACGGTGGTCCCGCCACCGGTCATCGCGTCGTCCCCGATCCGCACAGGAGCGATGAAGGTGTTGTTCGAGCCGGTCTTGGCGCGCCGCCCGATGATCGTGCGGTTCTTGTTGACGCCGTCGTAGTTGGCGAAGATCGTCCCGGCCCCGATGTTGGTCTCCTCGCCGATCTCGGCGTCGCCGACGTAGGACAGGTGCGGCACCTTGGAGCCGTTGCCGATCTGGGCGTTCTTGGTCTCCACGAAGGCGCCGATCTTGCCGCGCGCACCCAGATTGGTGCCGGGGCGCAGGTAAGAGAACGGGCCGACGCTGGCCCCGTCGCCGATCACGGCCAGCTCCCCATGGCTGCGTACGACGCGTGCCCCCTGGCCGACCTCGCAGTCCTTCAGGGTGGTGTCCGGACCGACCACCGCGTCCTCCCCGATGACGGTCGCCCCGAGCAGCTGCACGCCCGGAAGGATCGTGGCGTCGCAGTCGAGCACCACGTCGGCGTCGATCCAGGTGGTCTCGGGATCCATCACAGTCACCCCGTCGCGCATCCACTGGGTGACGATGCGGCGGTTCAGCTCACGGCCGAGCGCGGCGAGCTGGGCGCGGTCGTTGGCGCCCTCGGTCTGGCTGACGTCCTCGATCGCGTAGGCGCCGACTGTCAGTCCTGCATTCCGCGCGATCTTGACGGTGTCGGTGAGGTAGTACTCCGCGTTGGCGTTGTTGTTGTCCAGCTTGCTGATCGCCTCGCGCAAGAAGGCGGCGTCGAAGGCCAGGATCCCGGAGTTGATCTCGCCGATGTCCCGCTGCAGCGGGGTGGCGTCCTTCTCCTCCACGATCGCCTCGACGTCACCTTCGGCGGTGCGCACGATCCGGCCGTAGCCGAACGGGTTCGGAACGATCCCGGACAGGATGCTGACCGCGCGCTCGGCGGCCTCGTGCTCCTCGGCGAAGGCACGCAGGCTGTCGCCCCGCAACAGCGGAGTGTCTCCGGTGACGACCACGACGGTGCCCTCGACCGTCCTACCAACCGCCTCGAGCGCGACCCGCACCGCGTCGCCGGTGCCGTCCTGGGTCTCCTGGACGGCGAGGATCGCGCCCGGGAGGACGTCCTGGATGTGTGGCCCGACCTGCTCACGCTGGGTGCCGACCACTGCGACGACACGCTCCGGGTCCATGGATCGCACGGCGTTGAGGACGTGGCCGATCCTGCTTCGGCCCCCGACCTCGTGCAGCACCTTCATCGTCTTGGACTTCATCCGGGTGCCCCCGCCGGCAGCGAGAACCACGACGGTCAGGTTGGTGGGCACTGCAACTCCTGGGATGGGTCGGGTCGGCGTTCCGCTCCCCGGGTAGGAGTCGAACCTACGTCGCTAATCCTGATTCAAAGTCAGGCG
>JAKDNC010000297.1 GCA_030452025.1 Nocardioides sp.
TCGACGGCCTTGAGGATCAGGTTGCGGTGGGGGTGGGTGCGCGCCTCGTCCGGGGTGATGCGGCCCTCGTCGATCAGCGACTGGACGAAGGTGTGGTCCTTGGTCAGCTGGCTGAGCGTCCCGGCGCGGTAGAGGTAGGCCCGACTGTCGCCGACGTGGCCGACGGCGAGGCGGTTGCCGTCGAAGAGGGCGACGGTGGCGGTGGTGCTGGTGCCGTTGAGGTTGGGCTGTTCGTCGACCAGCTCACCGATCCGGTCGTGGGCCCGGTGCAGGGCGCCCGCAACCAGGCCGAGCATGTCGTCGCCGGGCTCCTCGTCGAGCTTGCGGAGCTGCTCCACGACGGTGCTCGAGGCGATGTCGCCGCGTGCGGCCCCGCCGACGCCGTCACAGACCGTCAGCATCCACGGGCCGGCGTACCCGGAGTCCTGGTTGTCCTTGCGGACGCGGCCGACATCGGAGAGCGCTGAAAACTGCAGCCGCAACGAGTCAGAGCTCCCCGACACGTCGTTGCCCTCGGGCGCGTCAGTCATGGCGTCTCCTTCCGCAGCTCGAGGACGGTCTTGCCGATCCGGACCTGAGTGCCGAGCGTCAGCGTGGTGGGCTGGGTGATGCGGATGCTGCCCACGTAGGTGCCGTTGGTCGAGCCGAGGTCCTCGACGAACCACTGGTCACCGGAGGCGGCGATTCGCGCGTGACGGGTGGAGACGTAGTCGTCGTCGAGCCGGATGGCAGCGTCGGGGCCACGGCCGATCAGGACCGGTGCCAGCGAGAGCTCGGCGCGCTCGCCGGAGTTGGCTCCCTCGGCGACCAGCACATGGGTGGGCGCACCGCGACGCTTGGAAGGCGGCTTGGGTGTCTTGTCACGCTTGCCGCGACCGGGTGTGGTGGCTCCCTGAGCGGGCATGCGGGCGCCGAACATGTCGGTGCGGATGACGCTGATGGCGGAGAGGACGAAGATCCACAGGATGGCCAGGTAGGCGAAGCGGACCAGGAACAGGGTCAATTCGCTCATCGGTTCTGCTCCTCGTCGACCAGAGCCACGGACAGGGTCGTGTTGCCGATCTTGATCGTGGATCCGTTGGCGAGACTTGCCTGGGGGACCTTCTTCCCGTCGACGAGCATCCCGTTGGTGGAGCCGAGGTCGTGCACGCTCAGGTTGAGCGAGCCCCCGGGTGTGACATGGGTCTGCTGGATCCGGAACTCGATGTGTTGGCGGCTGATGCCGGGGTCGTTGATCCGCAGCCCGGCGTCGGTGCCGCGGCCGACGACCAGGCCGGGCGGGTGGAGCGGGTGGCGCACGCCGTTGACCTCGAGGAACACCGTGGCACGGCCCACCTGGGTGTCGGTCGCATTGGTGGTGACCTTGGCCTGAGCGGCGCTACGGACCCGGAATCGCCCGGTGGTGAGTTCCTCTGACGCTTCGAACTGGATCTTGACCGGACCGGGGAAGACGTAGCTCTGGTGGTCGGCGTGGTCGCGCAGCGAGTTGGTCAGCTCGTTGGCGAGCGTCGAGTCGTAGGGGGCGAGCCGGTCGAGGTCGGTCTGGCTCAGCTCGACGTGAAAGCTGTTCGGCACCAGCCGTCGCTGGCGGCTCAGGATCTGGGCGTTGTTGTCGACCTCGCGCTCGAGTGCCGCGGAGATCTCGACGGGTTGCACGGCGCTGCGAAAGGCGCGCGCGAAGACTCCGGAGATCATCTGCTCGAGCCGCTGCTCGAACCTCTGCAGGCCGCTCATCGCACCTCCTTGCGCTTCCGGTTTCCGTGTCGTGCCCAGACTTGCGCCCAGCCGTGATGGTATGACCGCACAGTCTGGCGGCTGTCGTGATCGTATCGGTGCCGGGGTAGCACCTTGGTGGAATGACCCCGCGGTTTGGGCGATTCGTTGGGACTGGGCTAATCTTGCTCGGCCGTGGAAATGACGGCGACGCGCGAGTGGCGGAATTGGCAGACGCGCACGGTTCAGGTCCGTGTGTCCGAAAGGACGTGGGGGTTCAAGTCCCCCCTCGCGCACACGTGAAGCGAAGCCCCAGGTCCAAGACTTGGGGCTTTTCTCATTTCCGGACGCCCGGCGGCCATGCCGACGAGCACGTGGCCCCGGCGCTCGCAGGATGCCCTCGCGGGGACTGCGAGACGCGATGCCTCACCGATGTCGTCTCAGCCGGCAGATGGGTCACGCTTATAGGTGGTTCGGGTATAGGTGGTTCGGGCGGTTCCCACTACCGCGGGCCGGCCACGCCGTGCTCTGATCGACGCGACCCGAAGGAGCTCCACTTGATCATCTTGCACGAAATCGTTGCCATCGCCGCAACGTCTCCGTCGGGCTCCCGGCAACGGTGGCCGGCACGCTCTTCGAGTCCATGAGCGGCTACATCCATGAGCTGATCGGTCGGGGTCGACGACTCCGAAGAGCCGATCCGCGTGCAGGACCTGGCCGGGCTGTCCCGCCATCATCGACGTCGTACGACGCCTCGCCGACCGTGACGCCTGGCCGGGATTCAGCTGCTTTCGCACCAATCATGACCTCACACCGAGAACAAGGAGAACACGATGACCGAGCACCCGAGCGCCCCTCTGGCCGGGCTCCGAGTGCTGGACCTGTCCACGATGATCGCCGCGCCGCTGGCGGCGACCACCCTCGGCGACTACGGCGCGGACGTGGTGAAAGTCGAGATGCCGGGGACTGGCGACTTCGTGCGCCGTTTCGGGGTGCAGAAGGACGGGCAGGGTCTCTACTGGAAGGCCTTGAGTCGGGGCAAGCACAGCGTCTCCCTCGATCTCCGAAGTGAGGCCGGCAAGGAGATCATTCGACAGTGGATCCCCCAGTTCGACGTCCTGGTCGAGAACTTCCGGCCCGGCACCCTCGAGCGTTGGGGTCTCGCCCCTGCCGATCTGCGTGATCTCAACCCGCGGCTGATCGTGCTCCGCGTGACGGCCTACGGCCAGGAGGGCCCCTATCGCGATCAGCCTGGCTTCGGCACCCTGGCCGAAGCGCTTGCCGGTCTTGCGTCGGTCTCCGGTTTCGAGGACCGGCCACCCCTGTTGCCGGCGTACCCACTGGCCGACGTGATGGCCGGGAACTTGGGAGCGACCTCGGTGCTGGCGGCGGTGAATCGGCGACACGCCACTGGGACCGGCGACACCATCGACCTGGCCATCTATGAGGCGGCGTTGAAGCTGGTCGAGGTGAACATCCTCGAATACCAGCAACTCGGCAGCGAGCACGGCCGCACCGGCAACCGCTACGGGCCCGCCGCTCCGCGGGGGAGCTATCAGTGCCGGGATGGGCAGTGGATCGCCCTCTCCGGCAGCACCCAGCCGATGGCCGAGCACGTGCTCCGCACCATCGGTGGCGATCAACTCGTCGCGGACCCGCGCTTCCTGAGCAACTCCGACCGGGTGCGTCACGTGCACGATCTCGACGATCTCATCGCCGCCTGGTGCGCGGAGCGTGAGCGTGACGATGCGCTCGCCGAGCTGACCGCTGGCGGCTGCGCGGTGGGGCCGCTGGAGACGGTGGCCACCATGATGGACAACCCGCAGGTTTCGCATCGGGGATCGATCGCCACGGTGGAGGATCCTGACCTCGGACCGATCCAGATGACGGGCATCTACCCGAGCTTCCAGGACGCGACGACAGCGATCGGTCGACCCGGGCCCGCCCACGTCGGTGCCGACACCGACCTGGTCCTGGCCCGTGACCTCGGGCTGGACATGGAGCAGTTGGCTGCGCTGCGGTCCGCCGGGGTCACCGACGGTCCGGACACGGCGCCCGGCGACCCGCAGGACGCGCTGTGAAGTTGTGGACCGGCTCTGCCCGGGAGGCAGCCCTGTGTCGCCGTACCCAGCTGCTCGTGACGGCCAACAAGCCAGCCTTCCTCGGCGAGGCAGCCGCATCTGGCACCGACGCGGTGATCCTCGACCTGTAGGACAGTGTGCCTGCCGACCAGCGTCCGGGAGTGCGGGAGACCCTGCCGGCATCGGTCCGGGCCCTTCGCGAGGCGAACCCGGCACTGCACGTCCTGGTCCGGGTCAACGCGGGTGAAGAGCTTCCGGACGACGATGAAGCAGTGGTCGACGCCGGCCCGGATTCTCTGCTGGTGCCGAAGGTGGAGGAGATGCTGGACGCGGCCGGCCAGGGCGCCGCGCGCGTCGAGCTCCAGCTCCTGGTCGAGACCCCGCGCGGGATCCTGAACCTCCCCGAGATCGCGGCCGCCGGCGATCGAGTGGTCGCCCTGATGCTCGGCAGCCTCGTCAACTTCGGTGACCTGCCGGCCCTGCAACGAGATGCGGAGCGTGCAAGGGCGTTCGGTTGTCTCGGCGCGCTCTGCATCCACCCGACCCAGGTGGAGGTGCTCAACCGCGCCTACTCGCCGAAGGCGAACAGCGGGGCACCTCGGCGATCACCCATCGCGGTCGCGTGGTGGACGCACCGATGGCCCGTCGTGCCCTGCGCCTCATCGCCCGCGCGCGTGGCGGGATCGACCCCCGGTGACCGGCAAGCCCTGGATCGAGTGGGCGTGAGGCTGGAAGGTCAGTATTTGGCGGCCACAGCCACCTGGTCGATGAACGGCTCGAAGTCCGAGGCGTTCACCTTGGCGAAGGCGTTGCCGCCGCACAACGTGCTCAGGGCCAGCGCGAAGTCGCCGCTGCGGTAGGCGTAGATCTCGCCCTCGACGCCGCCGGCTCCGGTGAGGTGGGCCCGGGACATCTGCGCGGACATTTGTGCCTCGGTGCCGGTGACGACAGGAAACTGGCGCGTCCCCCTGTCGCTGACCTCCAGCGACGTGCCCGCGGCCGACTCGATGTCTGTCGTGTACTTCTCCAGCACCTGCTTCTGGGTGGGCTCTTCGTCGTCCCCGAGCCCGGCCGGTTGGTACAGGGACACGATGCACTGATCGGCCACTTGCCACTGCCCAGTGCCATCCTCGGTCTTCAGCTTCTTCCAGGTGGAAGGGACCTTGTTGACCCGCCACCTGACGTCCGTGGGGTCATCACCGATGACGCCGGCGAGCTCCTCGTCGCTCATCGACGGATCCGTGGTTGGCGACGGACTCGAGGAGTGCGAAGGGGTCGAGGGGGTCGAGGGCTCGGCCTCGGTCTTCTGGGAGGTGTCCGAGCCGCAGGCGCTGACC
>JAKDNC010000298.1 GCA_030452025.1 Nocardioides sp.
CCTTCGACGGCAAGGCAATCGTGATCACCGTGACGGGCCACGGCCTCAAGCACACGGCCACCGCACTCGAGGGCTTCGGCGAACTCGTGGACAACGTGATCGACCCGGACGTCGAATCGGCGGCCGCGGCCGCCGGGCTCGCCTGATGCCGCACCGCTTCGTCGAGGGTCCGGTCCGGGTCAGCGTCCCGGCCACGTCGGCAAACCTTGGACCGGGGTTCGATGCCCTCGGCCTGGCGGTCTCACTGCGCGACGAGCTCGAGGCAGAGGTGATCGGGAACGGGCTTCATGTCGAGGTGTGCGGAGCCGGTGCCAGCGACGTACCTCGTGACGAGTCGCACCTCGTGGTGCGCTCGATGCAGCGGGTCTTCGAGACCCTGCGGGTGGATCCGCCGGGACTCAGTTTGCGGTGCGAGAACCGGATCCCGCACTGTCGGGGTCTGGGGTCATCTTCGGCGGCCATCGTCGGGGGACTGTTCCTGGCACGCGAGCTCGTGACGGGTGGACGGTTGCTGCTCGACGACGACGCGCTCCTGCAGCTGGCCGCCGACATGGAGGGCCATCCCGACAACGTGGCCCCGGCGCTGTACGGCGGGTTCGTGATCGCCGGCCGCGAGGGCGACGACTTCTACGCGGTCCCTTCGGCGGTGGATCCTCGGATCTCCGCGGTCGTGTTCATCCCCGCCGCACCGGTCTCGACCGAGTTGGCCAGGGAGCTGCTGCCGGTCCAGGTGACGCACTGCGATGCTGCCGCGAACGCGGGTCGCGCCGCACTGCTCGTGGCGGCGCTGGCCAGTCGTCCGGAGCACCTCCACGTTGCCACCCGCGACTTCCTCCACCAGGAACAGCGCGCTGCGGCGATGCCGGAGACGCTTGACCTGGTGCGGACGCTGCGGTCCGAGGGACACCCCGCGATCGTGTCCGGAGCGGGGCCGACCGTCCTCGTGTTCACCGATGCTCCGGTGGCGCCGCTGCCCGGTTGGGCGGCTGTCGGCGCTGGGGATCTGGTGTCCCGGTGCCCGGAAGGATGGACGGCGCTACACGTCCAGATCGAGCAGGACGGCGTACGCGTCGAGACCTGAACGGGCCATGGTCCTGGGAGCGTGTCGTCCGCTGCGGCAACCGATCTGCCGGATGCTAGGCTGCTCCCGCGCCCAGATCATTCGGCGCTCGCACCAGTCGAAGGACTTCGACTCCGAACCAGTTCGGATCCGGTGCACCCTCCTCGCCATTCCTCCGGTTCGTTGGCCGCTCAGTGCTGCGACCGGAACAGCGAGACACACATCAAAGGAGCCGGGGGCAATCGAGCCGACTCGGCACAGATACGTGGGAAGGACCTCACGTGAGTGAAACGACCGAATCCACCAGCCCCGCTGCTGCTGCGAGCAGCGGCAAGAAGCGCGGTGGGCTCAACTCGATGCTGATCGCCGATCTGAAGGCCATGGCTGGCGCGATGGGTGTCCCCGGAGCGAGCGGCATGAAGAAGGCCCAGCTCGTCGAGGCGATCAAGGCAGCCCAGTTGGGCAGCCCTCCGGGCGGTCAGTCTGGTCCCCAGGCGGGCAGCCAGGCGGGCAAGGGGGGAGAGCCGACCGGCGCGCGTCCCGAGCAGAGCCCGGGGAAGAAGGCGGGTCCGCCCCCTGTCCAGAAGGCCGCACGGGACACCAGCAAGAAGGTCGCCGCGTCTGCCGGGTCCGAGTCGGACAGTGCCCAAGCCAAGCGCGAGGACAACTCACCCCGCGAGAGCGAGAGCCGTCGCGACAGCGGTGGTCGGACTGGCCAGGACCAAGGCAGCCGGGACCAGGGCAACCAGGAGCAGGGCAACCAGGGGAAGGGAGGCGAGGAGCAGGGCAGCCGCGACAGCAGCCAGGGCAAGGCGGGCGAGGGCGCGGACCGGGCCTCCGAAAAACAAGACGACGACCACCAGGGCGGAAACCGCGGCAGCCGGAATCGTGGTGACCGGAACCAGAACGATGGCGGCGGCCGTGGTGACCGGAACCAGAACGATGGCGGCGGCCGTGGTGACCGGAACCAGTCGGGCCAGAACCAGTCGGGCCAGAATCAATCGGGCCAGAACCAGTCGGGCCAGAACGATGAACAAGGCGGTCGCAGCCGCCGTCGGCGCGGGCGGGACCGCAACGACCGAGGTGCTCGCACGAACCGGAGCGAGCCCGACACCACGATCCTCGACGACGACGTCCTGGTGCCCGCGGCTGGCATCCTCGACGTCCTCGACAACTATGCGTTCGTCCGCACCAGCGGATACCTGCCGGGCAGCGACGATTGCTACGTCTCGCTGTCGATGGTGCGCAAGTTCGGACTGCGTCGAGGCGACGCGATCGTCGGTCAGGTGCGTCAGCCCCGTGAGGGCGAGCGCAAGGAGAAGTTCAACCCGATGGTCCGCATCGACTCCGTCAACGGAGCCGACCCCGAGACCGCGAAGAGCCGGGTCGACTTCCCGAAGCTGACCCCGCTCTACCCCACCGAGCGGCTGCGCCTCGAGACCGAGCCGGCCAACCTGATCGGTCGCGTCATCGACATCGCCGCGCCGATCGGCAAGGGCCAGCGTGGCCTGATCGTCTCGCCCGCCAAGGCCGGCAAGACGATGATCATGCAGTCGATCGCCAACTCGATCACCACGAACAACCCCGAGTGTCACCTGATGGTGGTCCTGGTCGACGAGCGTCCCGAAGAGGTCACCGACTTCGAGCGCTCGGTCAAGGGCGAGGTCATCTCCTCGACGTTCGACCGGCCCGCCAGTGACCACACGACGGTCGCCGAGCTGGCCATCGAGCGAGCCAAACGACTGGTCGAGCTCGGCCACGACGTCGTCGTACTCCTGGACGGGATCACTCGTCTGGGGCGTGCCTACAACCTGGCTGCCCCGGCCAGCGGCCGGATCCTCTCCGGTGGCGTCGACTCCGCGGCGCTCTACCCGCCGAAGCGTTTCTTCGGAGCCGCACGCAACATCGAGGACGGCGGATCGCTGACGATCCTCGCCACCGCCCTCATCGAGAGCGGGTCGAAGATGGACGAGGTGATCTTCGAGGAGTTCAAGGGCACGGGCAACATGGAGATCCGCCTGCGCCGCGACTTCGCGGACAAGCGGATCTTTCCGGCCATCGACGCAGTCCAGTCCGGGACCCGGCGTGAAGAGCTGCTGATGAGCAAGGAAGAGCTGGCCATCGTCTGGAAGCTCCGCCGGGTCCTCTCCGGGCTTGACGGGCAGCAGGCACTCGAGCTCCTGCTTGAGCGGCTGAAGAAGTCGCACAGCAACATCGAGTTCCTGATGCAGGTCCAGAAGAGCACGCCCAGCCCGAACGGCAAGTCCGAGGACTGAACGCTCCACCACGGACTGCCCAGCTGCCGAGCCGGCGCGCACACTGACCTCACCGTCAGTCCGCGCCGGCTCGACCTGTGGGGCCCGGAATCGGTCGGGCCGCGGAATAGATCGGCATCGTGGAGCATTGGGCCTGTCGTGACCACCAGTGCCCCCGCGTCCGTCGCGACAGCCGCGAACGCTCGCGCGACCCCGGAGCCGCCGACGGGGCGCCGATACCTCCAGTTCGTGGTGGTCCTCGGAGCGTTGATCTCCCTGGGCCCGTTGAGCATCGACATGTATCTCCCGGCCCTGCCGGACCTGCGCGACGAGCTCTCTGCCAGCGAATCGGCGACCCAGCTGACCCTGACCGGGATGCTCTTGGGCCTTGCGGTCGGTCAGCTCATCATCGGTCCGCTCTCGGACGCGTTCGGGCGTCGCCGCCCGCTTCTGGTCGGCCTCTCGGTCCATGCGCTCGCCTCGGTGCTGTGCGCCATGGCTCCCAGCGTCGAGATGCTGGCCGGGGTGCGATTGGTCCAGGGCTTCGCAGGAGCCGCCGTGACGGTGACCGCGATGGCGATGGTGCGCGATCAGTTCGAAGGCATCGCTGTCGCCCGGCTGATATCGCGACTGATGCTCGTCATCGGGCTTGCCCCGATGCTCGCTCCGAGCCTGGGCAGCGTGGTCCTGCAGTGGTCGTCGTGGCGGGGCATCTTCGCGGTTCTCGCCGCAGCGGCCGTCCTGCTGGTCGGGCTGGCCTTCGTGGGACTGCGCGAGACACTTCCTGTCGAGCGCCGTCAGCCGGCCCGGATCCGCAGCAGCCTACGCACCTACCGGTCGCTGCTCTCCGATGGCACCTTCGTTGCGCTCGCTCTCATCGGCGGCCTGATGATGGGAGCGATGTTCACCTACATCTCCGGCGCCTCGTTCGTCCTCCAGGACGGGTTCGGGCTCAGCGCGACCCAGTTCGCCGTCGTGTTCGGGGTCAACGCACTCGCCCTCGTGATCGCCTCCCAGGTCAACCCAATCCTGCTCGGCAGATTCCGGATCACCTCGGTGATGACCAGCGCCGCATCGGTCGCGCTGCTGGCGGCCCTGGCCCTCGTGTTCGCCGGAGTCACCGGCATCGGGGGACTGGCGGGCGTGCTGGTCCCGTTGACCGTGATCCTGGCCTGCGCCGGCCTGAACAACCCCAACGTCCCCGCGCTGGCGCTGAACCGTCACGGGGAGGCGGCGGGTGCCGCGGCCGCCGTACTCGGCTGCATGCAGTTCGGCGTCGGTGGACTCGTCTCGCCGCTCGTGGGCGCCTTCGGCAGCGAGACCGCCGCTCCGATGGGGGCGGTGATGGCCACGGTCGTCGGCCTTGCGCTGGCGCTGCTCGTGCTGGTGGTACGCCGCGATGAGCAGGTCCGTGCCTTCGCCTGAGGGCCCGGCCAGTGTGGGAATGTTTCGATTCGCCCAATGGTTGGAAACGGTGGCACACTTGTGCGCTGGTTCCGGTTCACGCGGCTCCACTCAGGAGCGCGACCCGGCGACTGCAAACCCATAGGAGAGATCGTGCAGAAGGACATTCACCCCGAATACACGCTGACCCAGGTGACCTGCACCTGTGGCGCCTCGTTCACCACCCGCAGCACCGCGGCATCCGGCAGCATGCACGCCGACGTCTGCTCGCAGTGCCACCCGTTCTACACCGGCAAGCAGAAGATCCTCGACACTGGTGGCCGCGTCGCCCGCTTCGAGGCCCGCTACGCCAAGGCCGCCAAGAAGTAGCTCTTCCGAGGCGCCGGTTGCCACACGCTG
>JAKDNC010000299.1 GCA_030452025.1 Nocardioides sp.
AGCGATTCTGAGCACCGGAATTCACGGACGGGCGCAGTACCCGTCTTTGGGCCCAAGGGCGACGGGACTCCTGAACAGGCCCCGAAGGCACAAGCGCCGCCGCCAGCACCTCTGCAGCAGAATTCGGCACCACAGCAGCCAATTGGCACCCCGCAGCCAGCTCGCGGACCTGGCACTGACCAAGGACGCCCACACCGAACGTCTGCCCATCTGGGTGCGATGCGCAATACGTCATTGCCCCGGGGGAACGCGGAGACTTCGGGAATTCGATATTGGCCATTCGTCGTGGGCGGTATCGCTGTCATCGCGTTTGTGCTCATCGTCGTTCTGGTCTCGTCGATTTTGAGCATGAACGCCCCGAACGACGGCTCTGTCGACGCGGCGCCGGACTCGTCTGAGGCGGAGCCGGACGGCGCCGACAGTGTGGATCCCGCCGATTCTCTGGAGGGTCAAGATCTAAGCCCAGAAGAAAAGCTGGAGACCCTGAAAGATGACACGTGGGACAAGTATGCGGATGAGCTGGACGGCGAATGGGTAGTGCAGCTGAGTGCGAAGAAGGAAGGGATGGAGGCGGACGGTTTCACATGGACCAATGAAGACGTCGTCGAGCATTTCGAAGAATTGCACGATATTTATCCCGATGCCGTTCTGCTGTGGTCCGGTGATTGGTCTTCCTATGACAACTCCGACTTCTGGGTGATCGTGCGTTCTGTTACATACCCGGACAGTGATTCCGCCTTGAATTTCTGCTACGACGAGGGATTCGGACCGGACGACTGTATGGCCAAACGTCTATTCACTACAGGGGCACCCGACGACACCTCGGAGTACATGTCCTAGCGAGGACACGACAACAATTCTGCACAGAGGGGACCCAATCAGCATGAGGCCGAATAATTCTGACACCGGAGCCGGTGAATCGGGCGTTTACTCTGCAACGGGGTCGAGCCAATCAGCTCGAACCGGAGCCGTGCCGATCTTCGGCGTCGACAAATCGCCTCAGGATAAGAACCGCGATACGTACGACGGCACGAGCACTTCCTATGCAAAGCTGCCCCCTGAAGAGTTTGAGGAAGAACCTCCCAGTGCTTCCGGAATGGGGCACCACACGGAGTCGTCGGCTGATGCGAACGCCGATTCGCAAACGAACGATCCTGTTTCAGCTGCCAGCCCCAAAACTGACACAATTGCCGAAGAAGTTGCACATAAACTCAAGAGTCTGGCCTTCCACGGTGCCGCTTTTGGGCTGGTCTTCGGCCTCTTCTTCACGGTGGCTAATGCTGTCGCTCACCCTTACAACGGCGACGAAGCTTGGGTGGGCTACCTATCCGAAATACTGGCGGGAGGGGTCCTCGGTGCCGCTATCGCCGCAGGGTTTGGCAAGCTCCTCAACATTGAGTTGAAACGACAGGTTCGTCGATCTACGGACCCAGCTGTGCGAGAGAGGATCCTGCGGAAAGGCGCAATTGTGGGCCGGGGCAATCAAGCTCGTCTAACAGCTAGAGCTCTGGTCCTGTTCCTAATCGTGGCTCTTGCGTGGTCGGGAGTGGTCGCGCTGTGCACCTGGGTATTGAACTCGCTGATGGTAGCTAACGGCTCTGCGACACTGGACCTCGCGGGGCCTGTGCTGTGGGTCCATTGGGTTGCCGGCGTCTTTGCGGGACTGCTGTCACTGATTCGCGTTCTGCGTTTCCGCCGCAGTGGAATCTTCGCTGGTGCAGTTGCAGTCGATCGGGTCTTTCATTTTGGTAGGAGAGGGTAAAGCGGCTGCGCGCGACAACCAGTCGCCTGAGATAGTGAAAGCTGCGAATGTCGTACCTTCCGAGGCGTAAAGCTTACCCAGAACTTGACTGCGGCTCTGTCTGACCGCGACTTAGCCTGACCCGGACGCTGCCTGGTTGAAGTCGGCCCCAGTAGTCAGACCCGTCTGCGATTGCGCACGAGATACACGACGACACCGATGGCCAGCCACACCGCACCGATGATTAGTGCAAGGGGATTCGCGTTGATGAGGACGATGGCGAGCAGGATGGCACCGACAACGGGAATCAGACCGTGTTTGAACCCGCTCGGGGTCTCGGAGCCTTGGCGTTTGATGAGGAAGTAGCCGACCACCGAGGCCTGCACGAAGATGAAGGCGGTCAGCGCGCCGACATTGACGATGGACGTGAGCTGGTCGAGTCCGTCTGCACGGGTCGTTGCCCAGCCGGCGACGATGACGTTGCCGGCTGCCGCGACGAGGATTCCCTTCCACGGAACACCGGTGCGCGGCGAGACTTGGCTTAGGAACTTGGGCACTTGGCCTTTGCGCCCCATGTCCATGAGGATGCGGGAGCCGGCGGCCTGTCCGATCATGGCGGAGAATGCCGCACCGACCGCCTTGGCCAGGGCCAGCAGCCAGTGGACCCAGGTTCCGAGCGTGGCATCGACGGCATCGTAGTAGGCGGCTCCCTCCAATTCGGGATTGGCCTGCAGCTCGGCAGGGGAGACCGGAGACAGCAGGCTGCCCACCCAGGTCTGCGCCACGAAGAAGACACCTGCCAGAACGAGGCAGATGAGGGTGGCGCGTCCGACGATTTTCGGACCGCCCTTGGCCTCCTCGGCGAAGGTCGCCAGAGAATCGAAGCCGAGATAGGACAGCACGGCCACGGATACCGCGGCCAGAACCGCTGTGATCGAGAACGCGCCCACGCCTGTCAGCGGGGACAGCCAATCACGGCTGGGGCCATTGGCTGCCAGGAAGATGGTGCCGAGGACGAGCACCAGTCCGAGCACGAGCACTTCGATGACGACCACGAGCGTGATCACCCGCGAGGCGATCTTCACACCCGCCAGGTTGAGTCCGGTGGTGAGGATGACGGCGATGCCGGTGAACAGCCAGACCGGGATGCTCGGAAAGATCGAATTCAGAGCGATGCCCGTGAACAGATACGCCACAGACGGAATGAACAGATAGTCGAGGAGAATCATCCACCCGGCGCTGAATCCTGCACGCGGCCCGATTCCCGCCGAGGCGTAGGCGAAGACGGTCCCGGCCCGCGGAATCTCCCGCGACATCCGCATATAGCTGACCGCGGTGAACGACATGACGATCGTGGCCACGACATAGACGAGCGCAACCGCCCCGCCCGAGTTGGCGTCGAGCGTGCCGAAGACACCGACAGCAGCCGCCGGCCCGATGAATACCAGACCGATGAACACCAGTTCGGTCAATCCGATGCTGCGGTGAAGCTCACCTGACTTCCCCGTGGCTCCCTTGGCTCCTGTGGCTCCTTCGGTGGAGGAGCTCATGCTTTGCCGACCAGCTTCGTGGCCACAGCCAGGTCCTCCCATGACATGCCGGAGCCCTTGAAGATGACCGTCTGGCTCGCATCGGCGCTGACCTCGCCATTGCTGAACTGCTTCATCGTGACGAGTGAATCCGCGTTCAGTGCGCCGTCGGAGATCGCGAGGACGACGTCGCCGCACTCTCGCAGAACGGTGCTGAGGTCTTCAACGATCACCAGCGCCGAGGTGAAGAGCTCGGCTGGCAGCTCACGTGAATGGGGATCGTGGGAGCCACAGGCCATGACAACAGCACCGGGTTTGACGAGATCCGCTGAGAACAGGGGTTCGCTGGCGGTGGTGGCGGTGACGACGATGTCGGCGGCGCGCAGTCCTGCCTCCACCTCGGCGGTCTGTGCCTGCAACACCTTGCCGCGGTCACGGACATCGGCGGTGACCTGGTCGGGAGAGCGGACGACGAAGGTGACATCTGCGAGCTCGACGGTGAGGACATCGGCGAGCGTATCGGCATGTCCTGTCCCCTGCGGTCCGGCGCCGAAGATCACGACATTGACCGGCTGTGTGAACCTGTTCAGTGCGGGCTCGATCGCGGCCAAGGACACAGCAGGCGTGCGCAGAGTCGTCAGAGCGGCACCATCGATGACGGTCCGTAGTTCGAGGGTGGCGCTGTTGTACATGAGGTACTGGGCCATGATCCGCGGGAGGCCACGTTCGGGGTTGCCGACGGAGACGCCGGCGAGTTTGACCCCGACCCAGTCGCCGATCTCCGAGGGCATGAAGATCATGTTCCCGGCGGAGATGTCGGTGATCGTGCGGGGGATGTCGTCGGCGGGATCGAAATCGCCCGCGAGTGCCTCTCGCAGGGAAGCAACAGCCTCGCTGGGGGTGAGTGCGGCGAAGACAGCTTCGGCATCGAGGTTCTTCACTTCGTCCATCAGTGTGCACATCCTTCGTGATTCGGCCTGGGAGCTGGCCTCTTGTCTTCGACCTTATGCCACCTCCGGTCGGCGTGTGAATGCTCTTCGGAATGCGAAAGTCCGGGTGAGCGCGTCACCGTCTGGTCACATGAGCACAGCTGCCCAGCGCCGAGGCGCGGATAGGATGGAGAGCCATAGTGGTCAAAGGACAATTGCAAGAGACCAGCTCCTGGGGCGAAGGGCGAATGTGACGATGGCTCAGCAGAATTTCGGAATGCCGCAGCAACCGGTGCCGCAGCAACCGATGCCACAGCACCCGATGTCGCCGAACGCTGCTCCGCAGTACCCCATGCCGCGGCTGCCCTCGGTGGTTCCGGGGATCCTGCTCATTGTGGCGGGAGCCCTCGGTGTGCTGCTGGCGATCGGAATCATCATGATTCCCGGCGTGCTGTTCCTGTTCGGTGGCGGTGGCAACGTCGACGCCTTCAATGACTTCGCCTCCGGTTTCGTCATCACCGCAGTCATCGTGGGCGTCGTGTCCCTGGCGGCGCTGGCCACCGGAATCGTCCTCACGGTCCGCACCGCGAAGAAGCGTCGTCGCATCAGGCATGCGGCCATGGGCTGGCCGATGTACCGGTGAAGTTCAGACGTCGCGCTGAGCCACCGAGGCTGCGACCTCGTGGAGGATCTCGAGCGCGGCGGCGATGATCGGCTGGCCTGCAGATCCGCTTCGCACCCCGGTGAGGATCTTCCGGGAAGGAACCGGATCGCCGCGCAAGGGTACGCGAGCCACATCGTAGCCCTCGGGCAATCTGGCCAGGCGGGGGATGAGTGCCACACCCAGTCCGGCGGAGACCAGGGCCGCACCTGTCTCCCACTCCCGGGACTGATGGGCGTTCT
>JAKDNC010000300.1 GCA_030452025.1 Nocardioides sp.
CCCGTCACCGGACGACTCGCCGGACGGGTCTTACGGGACGGTGATGGCTTGGCGTGTGAAGTTTGGCGATGAATGGCGGCGTTCTGTGATCGCTCGGTGGCGCACTCCCGGCCACAGCGGGGCCCCGCGCTGACACGTGCGAATACTGGTCCAGCGTGTGAGCCTCGGGCGCGGGGAGGGTGCGTGGTGGTTTAGTGTCCGGCGCCGAGCTTGCCGGACATGCGGTTGCGCATGTTTTGGCTGGCCTCGTTGAGGCCGATGACCTCGACGTTCTTGCCGTAGTGGCGGTACTTGTCCTCCACGGAATCTAGTGCGGCGATGGTCGAGGCATCCCACAGGTGTGAGGTCGTCAGGTCGATGACGATGCGCTGAGGGTCCTCGGCGTACTCGAACTGGGTGTAGAGGTCGTTGGAGGAGGCCCAGAACAGTTCCCCGTCCACGGTGTACCGAGCTACGGCCTGCTCGCCCTCGCCCTTGACGGTGCGCGTGACGGTGGCGAAGTGCGCGACCCTGCGGGCGAAGAGCACCATCGCGGTGAGCACCCCGAGCCCGACGCCGACGGCTAGGTTGTGGGTGGCGACGGTCGCGATGACGGTGACTACCATGACGATGGTCTCGGACTTGGGCATCATTTTCAGCGTTGAGGGACGGACGGAGTGCCAGTCGAAGGTGGCGATCGACACGAAGATCATCACCGCGACCAGGGCGGCCATCGGGATCAGCGCCACTACCTCCCCGAGGGACACGGCCAACACCAGGACTAAGACGCCGGCCAGGAAGGTGGAAATCCGGGTGCGGGCCCCGGAGGCCTTGACGTTGATCATGGTCTGCCCGACCATCGCGCAGCCGCCCATTCCGCCGAAGAAGCCGCTGATGATGTTCGCCGCGCCCTGGCCCCAGGACTCGCGGACCTTGTTCGAGCGGGTGTCGGTGATGTCATCGACCAGCTTGGCCGTCATCAGGGATTCCAGCAGCCCGACGAGGGCCATGCCCAGTGCGTAGGGGGCGACGATCTGGAAGGTCTCCAGGGTGAAGGGCACGTCAGGCAGGAACAGGGTGGGCAGGGCGTCGGGCAGCTGACCCTTGTCCCCGACGGTGGGCACGTTGAGTGCGAAGACCAGGGCCAGAGCGGTGACAACGATGATCGAGATCAGCGGGGCTGGGACGACCGTGGTGATCCGTGGCAGCAGGTAGATGATCGCCAGGCCGGCGGCGGTGAGCGGGTAGACCAGCCACGGGACGCCGATCAGGTCTGGTAGCTGGGAGGTGAAGATCAAGATGCCCAAGGCGTTGACGAAGCCGACCATCACCGACCGGGGGATGAAGCGCATCAGCTTGCCCACCCCGAGCACCCCGAGGATCACCTGGAAGACACCGGCAAGGATGACCGCGACGAGGAAGTAGTCCAGCCCGTGCGAGGCCATCAGCGGGGCGATCACCAGAGCGGTGGCCGCGGTGGCCGCAGAAATCATCGCCGGCCGCCCACCCAGGAAGGCGATGGACATGGCCATCGTGGCGGCAGCGAACAGACCCACCTGCGGGTCCACCCCGGCGATCAGCGAGAACGCGATGGCCTCAGGGATCAACGCCAGCGCGACGATCAGGCCGGCCAGCACCTCGGTCTTCAGCCAGCGCGGGCGCTTCAGGGTCGCCAGGACGGATTGGCGTTCTTCGGGGGTGGCATTCGCCGGCGGGGCGGTGTGGATTGTGGTGGACACGCAGGTCTCCCATCAGGTCGTGAACAAGAAGGACCCCGGCCTTACGAGGCAGCCCGGCCGCCCAAGGGGCGGGGCATCAGGTAGTCACCGGGAAAAGTTTCGACACTAACTCTACCCTAACGTGAGGGTAGAGTCTGGCTGCTGGCCCACCTCGCTCCGCCAGCGGGGGGGCAGGTTTAGTCGTGGACGCGGTCCTGCAGGGCGTCGATGAGCTCGTCGGCTTGGCGCAGTTTGCGGGCCATCTTCTCCCGGGCCACCCGGACCCTTTCCAAGTACGCGGCAGTGGCCTCGACCGGTTCCTTGGCCTCCAGAATGGCGAGGATCTCGGCGGTCTCCTCCAGGCTGAATCCCAGCGGAGTGATCCGCCGGACGTAGTTGAGCCGCTCGACGTCGGCCTGGGTGTAGAGCCGAAATCCGCCCTCACTGCGGGCCGAGGGCGGCGCCAGCCCTACATTGTCGTAGTGGCGGATAGTGCGCATCGACAGCCCGGTGCGTTCGGCGACCTCACCGATCTGCATCGTGTCCATGTCTTGCTCCTGCGCTTGCCCCACTGCTTCACCCTTCCACTAGCCCTTGCTCGCCATGACGCCTGAACGCAGGCGCCCGCGTTCTGCCGCCCGGCAAGCAGGCACCAACTCTACCGCTACGTCACAGTCGCGCTCAGAGTCGGCCCCAGATTACGTCGACGCGGATAGTTCAAGGCGAAAGCGCTTCGCGCCAAGCAATCGCCGCCCTTCCACAAGGTGGCAAGCTGGTGGCGCCTCAAGAATCTACAGCTTTACGCGACGCCGCGTTTGGTGACTACGGCGCCGGCACGAGCTGGGTCGACGGGAGGCCCATGGTGTCTCGTAAAGTCGTCGCACCGCGTTCTGTCTCAGACCTTCCGGTGAATGTGCTTTATGAGGCATGATGTCGTCATGAGACTTCTGGGGTACACGCGGGTGTCGACGGCGGGGCAGGACCCGGCGCTGCAGCTTGACGCTCTTCTTGCGGCAGGGGTGCAGAAGCGGGATGTGTTCTCGGACGTAACGTCCGGGGCGAAGAGCGCGGCGGAGCGTCCGGGCATGAAGAAGCTCCTGGCCTATGCGGAGCCTGAGGACACGGTGGTGGTCTGGCGGATCGATCGACTGGGCCGGTCGCTCATCGATGTGCTCAACACCGTGAACCTGCTCCGGGATCGCGGCGTGAAGATCCGGTCGGTCTCCGACGGGATCGATCCTGAGACGTCGTCGGGTCGGCTCATGCTCGGTATGCTGGCAACGCTAGCGGAGTACGAACGCGAGCTGATCACCGAGCGTGTCAACGCGGGGATCGCAGCAGCCCGCGCTCAGGGCACGAAGTTCGGCCGGCCGCCCGTGAATCCCGAGGTCGTGGATCGCAAACTGGCGATCGCTGCCGAAGAGAGAGCGAAGGGTTGCACCGCTGAGGGGGCGGCGCGCCTGGTGGGGTGGTCTCGGGCGACGCTGTACCGCCACCAGCGGGACGCTGCCGCTCGCGAGAGCATCGCGCAGGCGTGACATGGACGGGTCGCAGAAGTGGAAGATTCTGCGGCTCCACGTCGAAGACGGCATCCCGCTGGCGAGTCTCGCGCGGGAGGCCGGGGTGGGAGAGCGAACGCTCTCGCGTTGGCACAGCCTCTACCGGGCTGGTGGCATCTCGGCTCTTGAGCGGGCACAGCGCGCCGATGCTGGCGTGCGGCGCACCGCGCCTGAGCTGGTGGCTTTCGTGGAGCACCTGGCTCTGACCAAGCCCCGCCCCAGCATCGCGACACTGCACCGCCTGACCGCAGCCGAGGCCGCACGAAGAAGCGTGAGTACGCCGAGCTACGCGACGGTGCGGTCGATCGTGCAGGCACTGGATCCCGGGATGGTGACGCTCGCTCTCGAGGGGCCAGCATCCTACCGGGACCGCCATGAGCTCGTCTTCCGCCACCGCGCTGAGCGTCCCAATGCCCTGTGGCAGGTCGACCACACCGAGCTCGACATCCTCATCAAGGACCCCAGCGGGAGACCATCCAGGCCGTGGCTGACCACGGTCATGGATGACTACTCGCGGGCGATCTGCGGGTACATGGTCTTCGAGGGCGCGCCCTCGGCGATGAACACCGCGCTGGCGTTGCGCCAAGCGATCTGGCCCAAGAGTGACCCCGCCTGGCCGATCTGCGGCATCCCAGACGTCCTCTACGTCGACCACGGCAGCGACTTCACCAGCCATCACCTCGAGTACACCGCGATCGCGTTGAAGATCCGAATCATCCACTCCACGGTCGCCCGCCCCCAGGGAAGAGGAAAGATCGAGCGGTTCTTCCACACCGTCAACACCGAACTGCTCGCGACCCTGCCCGGGCGCCTCACCCCTGGAAACCCACATCCAGTGCCGGTGCTGGTCCTTCCTGGTCTCGACCGGGCCGTCGGGGAGTTCGTCGGCCAGTACAACCAGCGCACGCACACCGCGATCCGCACGAGCCCAAAGGCGGCCTGGATCGCTGAGGGATGGCTGCCGCGACTACCCGAGAGTCTCGAGGAGCTCGACGGGCTGCTTCTGCGGGTCTCCAAGCATCGCACCGTCCAGCGCGACGGGATCCACTTCCAAGGCCAGCGCTACCTCTCGCCCACGCTCGCCTCGTTCGTCGGACGCACGGTCACCATCCGCTACGACCCCCGGGACCTGTCCGAGATCCGTGTCCACGACCACGACACCTTCGTGTGCACAGCGATCGACGAAGCCCACCCCAACCAGCGCTACAGCCTCCACGACATCGAAACCGCCCGACGAGCCCGCCGCCGGCAGCTACGCAAGGACATCAACGACCGCATCCCCACGACTCCACGACCCCCTTACGATGCGCCCACGCCGCCCGCTCCCGCGCGACGGCCCAGGAAGCGCCTGAAGACCTACGAAGAGGACGAGTAGATGAACCGCGACTTCATCGTCACCAAGGAACACCGCCGCTTCACCGAGTTCGCCGGCACCATCCGCAAGGACGTCACCATCGGCATCTGCCACGGCGAGGCCGGCGTCGGCAAGACGCAGTCCGCCCGCCGGTACGCCCACTGGGACACCCTCGAACCCTTCATCCAGGCCTGGGGGCCACGCAGCGAGGCCGACCTAAAGCACTACGCCGCCGCCCACCGCTCCCGCACCGTGTTCTACACCCCCGAGGTCCTCGCCAAGCACCGCGATCTCATGCGCGATATCGAGTTCTACCGCGGGAAGGTCGGAGTCCTGATCTACGAGCACCTCTGCGCGATCGGGAAGATCACGACCACCGACGTTCCCCGCACCATCGACTTCACCGAACTGATCATCATTGACGAGGCCGAACGACTCACGCCGACCTCACTCGAACTCCTCCGAGACCTCCACGACCGCCACCACGTC
>JAKDNC010000301.1 GCA_030452025.1 Nocardioides sp.
CGTCTGCTCGAGCTGCGCGCGGGCGAGACGGATCCGGCCGACGAGCAGTTGGCGGCGCCGCTGCGTCGCCAGGGCACCGTGACCCTCACGTCCCCGCAGGAGGAGAAGCTCGCTCTCTATGCCGATCTGTTCCACGCCCGGACGGACGTGCACGCGGTGCGCTGGCAGAACACGCGCACCGGTGCGGCCGGATGGATGCCTGCGGTGGTGGGAGGCTGGCGAAAGGGCATGGACCGCCGCACCGCCACGCCTCTGCCGCTCAGCTCGGCGGTGCTCTCCCAGCACCTGCGCAGTGACGAGCGCAGCTACATCGGTCTGTACCCCCTGCACAAGGACAACTCCTGCTGGTTCCTCGCCGCCGATCTCGATGGCGGAACCGCCCTGATCGATGCCCTCGCCGTCGTGAAGGCCGCCCGTGCGCACGGCGCCGCGGCGGGACTGGAGCTGTCGCAGTCCGGGCGCGGCGCGCACGTGTGGATCTTCTTCACCGATGCCGTTCCCGCAGCGACCGCGCGCAACATGGGCACCTTCCTGCTGCATGAGGCGATGAGCATGCGCGGATCGATGGATCTGCGCTCCTATGATCGCCTGTTCCCCAACCAGGACGTGCTGCCCAGCGGCGGTTTCGGCAACCTCATCGCCGCGCCGCTCGAAGGACGCCGACGCAAGGACGGGCTGACCGTGTTCCTCGACGTCAGCACCCTCGA
Organism: Nocardioides sp.; assembly: GCA_030452025.1. Classification (GTDB taxonomy): domain Bacteria; phylum Actinomycetota; class Actinomycetes; order Propionibacteriales; family Nocardioidaceae; genus Nocardioides. Next base: position 708 of record JAKDNC010000301.1, read on the forward strand.
GCCCTACCCGGATCAGTGGGCATACCTCTCGACGCTCGGTCGCATGAGCCCGGGCGAAGCCGCCACCCTCGCGAAGGCGGCAGAGCGCACGGTGATCAGCGGGACCGCAGTACCACCGAGGCGCTCCTCGGCCACCGCCATCCATCCTCCCCTGCCGCCCGTGGTGCGCGCGGAACTCGCGGCGACCCTCACCCTCGACCTGGCGCAGCTGCCGCCAGCGATGATCTCCGCGTTGGAGCATTCGGCCTCACTGGCCAACCCGAAATTCTTTGAGATGCAGCGCCTGCGCAAGTCGACGTGGAACATTCCCCGCTTCGTCCTGGGGTATGACCGCACGCTGGATGACCGGCTCGTACTGCCACGGGCTCTGCGTCACGCGGTCGCGAGCATCGTCGAACGCGAGGGATCCCGGCTCGAGCTGCACGATGAGCGGAACCTGGGTACGGAGATCGACGCGGCGTTCCGGGGCGAGCTGCATCCCGCGCAGCAGACTGCAGTCAGCGCGATGCTCGCCCATGAGGACGGCGTGCTGGTCGCCCCGCCCGGTGCCGGAAAGACGGTGATGGCCTCGGCGATCATCGCCGAACGAGGCCTGTCCACGCTGGTGCTGGTCGATCGCAAGGCGCTGGCGGAGCAATGGCGAGAGCGGCTCGGGACCTTCCTCGGCATCACCGCGGGACAGATCGGCGGCGGCCGACGCAAGCTCTCCGGGATCGTCGATATCGCGATGCTGCCCTCGCTGGCGCGACGCGACGACGTCGCGGAGCTGTCGAGAGGATACGGGCAGGTGATCGTCGATGAGTGCCACCATCTGGCGGCCGCCGCCTACGACCACTCCGTAGGTCACATCGGCGCCCGCTACTGGCTGGGTCTCACAGCCACCCTGACCAGACGCGACGGCCTGCAGCCTCTGGTCGGCTGGCATCTCGGTCCAGTGCGACACACCTTCGAGACCCCGCCTCCGGGAGCGATCCCCGAGCCGGGCCACCAGATGGGCGTCACGAAGCGCCTCCTGCACATCCACTCGACGGCGCTCACTGCTGCGGTCGATCTCGACGAGCCCGGCGCATATACCGAGCTCCAGCGCGAGCTGGCGCTCGACCCCGAGCGCAACCGGCAGATCGTCCGGGATATCGGGGCCGCCCTCGCCGGGGGACGCAACTGCCTGGTACTGACCCGGCGCGTCGCCCAGCTCGAAGAGCTGAGGCGCCTGCTCGAGCAGGACGGGCATTCACCACTGTTGCTGCATGGTGGGATGTCAGCGGCGGACCGGCGAGCGGCGATCTCGAAGCTCGCCGAGACCGATGCAAAGGACGGCGTACTCGTGCTCGGAACGACGTCCTTCATCGGCGAGGGCTTCGACGCGCCGGCACTGGACACGCTGTTCCTCGCCGCGCCGATCTCCTTCGACGGCCTGCTGGTGCAGTGCGCCGGGCGTGTGATCCGCTCTGCGCCGGGAAAGGACCAGGCGACCGTGCACGACTACCACGACGTGCGTACCCCGGTGCTCGCCGCGTCCTTGGATCGCCGGATGCCCGGGTATCGCCGCCTCGGGTTCACCACGGTGGGCTGATCGGTGGCTCGCCGCTGCCGCGCTCACGACGACGCGCAGACGAACGACGAGGCAGATGAGGGACCGGCATGCCACGAGCCGCTCTTAGGCAAGGGGACTGCCGAGCGTATCGGTGTCGGTCAGCCCCAGGTCTCCACGATCGAGACCGGAGCCCGCGACAGCGGGTCGGCATCCGCAGTTGCCTCGAAGCCGTCGGCGGCGACCTCGCTCTCGAGTTCCTGGAGTGGGTGGGGTGAGCCACTCGTGTCCCGTGCGCAGGGCGGTCCGAGATGTCGGCTCGGTATCTATTTTCAACTGACCTGACGACAAGAACTTCGAAGTTTCCACCCATGTTCTGCTAGACTTTTCTCATGAGTTCTCCGTTGCGAATGCCCGCCACGATGGCCACCAAGAAGGGGGCTGGCTATCTTGCCGCCCAGGCCACCGATCGCACTGTGGTGCTCACCAACCACGGCAAGCCCACTGCGGTCGTGATGAGCCCTGAGAACTTCGATGACCTCGAAAGGTCTCTTCGTCAGGCTGCGAACTCGATGATCCGGGGAGTCACCCGACTCGTCGCCGAGCGCTCTACGTTCCATACGGCGGACGAGGCTCGCGAGCGCCTGCATGCGCGCGGGTGAGCAGCTCCCGGGAAACCAGGCAGAGGTCACGTTCTCGACCGAGGCCGTCGACTGGATCGCCGAGAACATCGAAGAGTCCCAGTGGGACGACGTGCTCGACGACATCGTCGCGCTGTTCACCAAGCCCTGGGGCAAGCACCCGCTCTCCCATCGCACTGCGATGGACCGACTCGCCGGCCTGAACACCACGGCAACCCTGCGCGGTGACTACCGGATCATCTTTCGAGCAGGGAACTCGGCCAGCGGTACGGGATTGATCGAGATCGTGGCCCTCGGCCCGCGCAGCGACAACCGGGTCTATGACGCCATCAACGCACTCGTGGCCAGCGGCAAGCTGAGCGACGACGAAGTGCAGAGCATCTGGGACATGCTCACGCTGTACGAGACGACCGCGGAGAAGCACGGCCTCGAGCTCTGGGATTACCGGCCAGCCCCCGCTCCTCCCGGGCTCGTGAAGTCCGTCGTCGCGATCGGCGCGCTCCCTCGGGAGATCGCCGAGCTGCTCTCCGCCGACGAGCTCAACGCGACAGCCGCGAACGCCTGGGATCCTGAGACCGGGGAGATCGACCCGGTGCGGGCCCTTCGCGCGGCGACCGATCGCGTGGCCGGGAGCTCAGACCCCGAACGGCTCATCACCCTGCGCGAACAACCGCGCTGCGGCGCACCCATGCCTCGCGCAGCAGCGCCATGCATTCGCCGCCGAGGCCATGCAGGCGCGCATCGCGCCACCCCGTGAGCGCAATGCCGATCTCGCGGCACATCTCCTCGCCCCGCACCCGATGGAATGTCCCCACGAGCCCACGCCGCCGCGACCGCAACCCGCTCGGGCAAGGCGCCGCCCGCCAGCACCCGAACCGCCGCGTCCCGCACACCCCTCAACGTGAGCCTTCCCCTGCCGAGCCGGTGGCCGAGAACCCCCTGATCCGGGTGCTCCGCCCGGCGCTGCGTTCCGATGATCCGGCCGCATTCTGGGTCTCCGCGGCGCCGCTGGTCATGGAGCTGGCGGACCTGCGCCACCATCCCGAGGAGCTGCCCGAGGGGGTGGATCTGCTGGACACCTTCCTCGAGATCGACGTCGCCGAGACCACCGCGCTGCTGCACACGGTCGCGGCGATGTGCCCCGATGAGGAACTCCGCTCCCGGGCGCGAGTGGGAGTCACCGCGCGCCGTCAGCCGATGCCGCCGCAGGTCTCCGGACTCGCGCAGGCGTCCGTCACCGAGGCCCTCGCCTTCTCCGACAGCGCCGGGGAGAACCTGATGGTGGAGCTGGCCCTTCCCCGCGGCGTGCGGGCCGTGCTCATCACGTACATCCCGTGGAGCCCGGCGCCGTACGTGAAGGACGCCTTCGTGATCGGCGAGTCGCTGGAGGAGGTCAACGACACGTACCGGGAGATCATGGCGAGGGACGGGGACTCCCTGGACGAGGTGCTCGAGACCGTCACCGCGGCGGATGCGGGCGCCCGCGTCAGGCAGGCCCTCGCCAATACTCCGGCGGACGTGGAGCAGTCCGAGGACTGGGAGCAGTGGCCGATGCTGCGGCCCTTCGTGGAGTTCGTCGTGAACCTCATGCCGAAGGGTGGGACGGGGTATGACGAGAACGCCGTGCGCGGCGTCCCCGGCAGCGCCTCGCTGCCGGTCCCCGAGCGTCCGCCGTGGATTCTTGAGGACGGCACCGATCTGGTCGAGAAGTTCACGAGCTCCGAGCACGCCGCCGGCCTGGAGCGGGGCAAGGAGCTGGAGGATCTCGCCGCCTACGTGATGATCCTGCTCGAGGCGAGCTTCGGTGATCCGTTGGGCTGGGATCCGGAGCTTGCCGAGTGGATCGTCTCGGAGGTCCTTCCGACGGTGCCGATGCTCCCCGAGGCGGCGGTGACGCGGATCCCCGCCGCGCTGCCGGTGCTCATCGCCTGGTCCCTCGAACGGAAGGGTGAGGAGCCGTCCGTGATCGCGCGGACCCTGTCCGTGATCGCCCCGCTGCTGGAGGAGTTCCCGGCGCGTCGCCCAGCTCGATGATGCGGTACTGCGCCGGAGGGCGAGCACCCGCAACACCGCCGTGGCGACCGTCTCGATCATCGCCCGCGGCAACGCCCTCATGGGGTATTCACCGGCACCCCTGCACGAGAAGGACCTGCGGCGCGCCTTCGAGCTGCGCAGCGCTCCGAGCCAGCGGGCCCGCAGCCTGATGGAG
>JAKDNC010000302.1 GCA_030452025.1 Nocardioides sp.
GGTCGAACAGCACAGTGAGGCGCCCTCATCAGCTCCGAAGGTGGAGAAGTCCAGCTCGGTCTACTTCGAGAATTGCGACGCCGCCCGGGCAGCCGGCGGGGCACCCGTGCACAGGGGCGGCCCCGGCTACGGCTCGCACCTGGACCGCGATGGCGACGGAGTCGGCTGCGAGTAGCGACCCCTCCGTCGTACTGCCCGGGTCAGTCGCGGAGCCGCACGGAAAGGCAGGTGACGCAGCCTTCGAGTTTCTCGAACTCGGTCATGTCCACGGCGACCACGCGCAGGCCGCGCTCTTCGTAGACCTGTCGGGTTCGCGGCGCACTGGCCGACATCAGGACCGTGTTCTCGTCGAGCAGGACGACGTGGGCGCCGGACTCCTCGGGGACCGCGAGGTAGCGGGACCAGACGGTCGGGTCGTCGACCAGCTCGTCGAATCCCACGACGGTGCCGTCGGGGAGTGCGGTGACAGCTGACTTGAGGTGCAGCACCTTCGTCATGGGTATGGCGACCACATGCGCGCCCAGCGGCTCGACGTGGCCGGCGAGCTGGTCGACCCCGGATTGGTTGGAGCGCCCGCCGAGCCCGACCCACACGGTGCCGTCGTGCTTGAGGACGTCGCCACCGTCAAGCGTCCCTGGTGCCTCGATGTGGGCAAGTCGGTAACCCAGCTCGCGCAGGGTCCGTTCGGTTCCTGCCGTCTCTGGCTTGCGCTCGTCGGCGCCGGGGCGCGTGATCACCGCGAGGTCGGCGTACATGACGACCGTGTCCTCGACGAAGACCGAGTCCGGGCTCTCCGGGGCTGGCGGGACCTCGACGGTCTCCCAGCCTTCGGCGTGCAGCGCGGCCACGTAGCCGTTCCACTGCTGGAGCGCCAGATCGATGTCGATGGGGATGCGATCGATGTGGGTGAGCAGCCCTTCGGCCAGACGGGGGCTGGGACGGCGGACGAGGGCGCGACGGTTCATGCAGGGATCCTCTCGCAGCAGGGAGCAGAGATCACGCGCTGTCTCCGGTGGGTTGTCCGGTGGGAGCGTCAACGTGTCTGACTTACGCGAGCCAGACGCCGGTCCGGCGCTGCAGGATCGAGGGGTCCCGCCAACCCACTGGCCCCGACTGTCTGGAGACTCCATGTTCATCGCGCTGCTCGACTTCCACACCAGCCCGGCCGACCGCCACGTCGCGCTCGCCCAGTTCGACAGTGATCGCGACGAGGTCCGCGGCATGCCCGGCAATCTCGACTTCCGCGTGTTCGCCGATCGCGGCAACGAAGAGTCCATCACCGTCATCCACGAATGGGACGACGAGCCGTCGTTCGCTGGATACCTCGCATCCGACGCGTTCGCCCGTCTGGGGGCGGTGATCCGACCATTGATGACCACACCACCGGTCAGTCGCCGGTTCCGTGCCGATCTTCTCGAGACCGTCTGACTCGTCGACCGGTCTAGGCTGAGCCGGTGTGGAGCAGTCCGTGAAGCGTGAGGCGTTCGCGTTCGCACGGGATTTCGACACGGCTCCCACGTCCGAGCTCTGCGTCGATCGGCACTACCTGCTCTGTGCCTCCAGGGGTGCGCTGCGGCTGGAGGCACACGGCAAGTCCTGGGTGCTGCCGCCCGCACGGGCCGCGTTGATCGCGGCGGGGGAGCCGATCCAGGTCACCATCCCGCAGCCGGTGACGACCTCTTCGGTGCTGTTCGACCCCGACTTTGCCCCGGAGCCGTCCACACCACTGACCGTGTTCGACCTCAGCCCCTTGGCGCGAGCCCTGGTCTCGGAGTGCGACGCCTGGCCTGACGCCGACGAGCCGCTGCCGCCGTACGCACGCAGCGTGTTCGCGGCGTTGGCGGCTGTGACGTGGAGGCTGGCGCAGCAACCCAGCCCGGTCACGGTCCCGGCGGGCCATTCGCCGGAGCTGCGTCGGGCACTGGTCCTGACCGACGGACGGCTGTCCGAGGTGGTGCGATTCGAAGACATCGCCAGTGAGGTTGGGCTGGCTTCACGGTCGCTCGCCCGTCGGTTCGAGGACGAGTGCGGAATGACCTGGCGCGCGGTGCTGCGCCGGATGCGGATCCTGCGCGCGATCGAGGAACTCGCTGCCGGCGAGGAGTCCGTGACCAACATCGCGCACGGGGTCGGATACACCTCCCTGTCAGCGTTCAACGCCGGGTTCCGTGACCTCACCGGGCGTACGCCGACGCAGTATCGCGCGACCTTCCGTCCATGACCCAGCGCCCTACAGAAGAGCGTGAGTCCACTTCCTCCATCGCCACGCTGAAGGCCCTCTGCTCCCGATGATCAGAGGCTGTCGGGATCGACCTCGCAGCGGTCCGGGGCCTGGACCGCGAAGACGTCCATGAGCTGGGCGAGAGTTTGGTAGTAGCCCACCAAGGTGGTCACCTCGATCGTCTGGACCTCACCGAGCCAGCCCACGACCTCGGCGTACGTGTCGTCGTCGAGCCGTTCGTCCTCAAGCAATGCGCGAGCCAGGCTTGCGATGGAATCCTCCACCGGGTCGGGTGAGGTGAAGCTCCCGTCCCGGAGAGCCAGCAACTCCGCCTCACTGATGCCTACCGAGGCTCCGATGCGTCGGTGCGCATACCACTCGAAGTCGCTGCGGGTCGCGACTGCGACCATGAGGATCGCGATCTCTCGACCACGGTCGGTCATCGAGGTCCGGTATCGGATGGCTGACCCGAGCTCCTGCAGCGCCAGCCCCACGCCGGGCGCCTGCACCATCACGCCGAACGGACCGTTGAGTGATCCGTCTGTGGCCCTCAGGTCGAAGAGTTGCTCGCCGTTGGCCCGGGGTCCGCCGGCGATCGCTTGGTACACCTCGTCCTGTTCCGGTGTCAGGGAGTGTGGCGGGAGGTCGTTCAGGCGGCTCATCGGTGCTCCTTTGTCGAGGGACAGCGTCGTTGCCGGGCGCGACTCCTCAGCGAGCCCGACGTCGACTCGGGCACCGCCACTACTTGGCGTGGTGCCTGGCGTGCAGCGCCCGCACCCGATCGGCCAGCTCGGGTGCGGGCCCGTCGACCTGCGCTCCGGGGACGACCTCGGTGATCCGCAGTGCCGCGACTGGCGCTTCAGGGACTCCCAGCTCGCTGAGCCACTGGAGGAGCTGCGGCGTCGAGGAGGCGAACACGATGCGGCCCAGGCCGGCCCAGCCATGGGCCGCGGCGCACATCGCACAGTGCTCGCCGGAGGTGTAGACGGTCATCGATCTGCGCTGGGCGACCGGCACGTTCGCCGCCGCCCACAGGGCGATCGCGAGCTCGGGATGCCGAGTGCCGTCGCCGTCGCTGACGTGGTTGTGGTCCTCCATGAGCACGCGTCCGTCAGCCGCGACGAGCAGGGAGCCGAACGGCTCATCGCCCACCGTGACTGCCTGCTCGGCGAGCTCCACGCAACGCTCGAGGTGTCGCAGGTCGTCGCTTCCGATCGCCATTGGCCCTCCTTCTCCCGGGCTTGCGCCGGGATCTTCCGTCGTCACCGACACCAAGATCTCACGTCGGGGTTCACGAAGGCGTGGAGAACACGTGCGCGGCTTCGTGCTGACCCGGGGAGCAGTCGCGGTCAACCGCAGGTGAGCAACTGCCGCAGGAGGCTGGCGGCGAATACGTTGCACTGAGTCCGGTGTGGCGAGCCCATTTCCATCACACCCCTACCTAGAATCAGACCATGGCGACGCTGGGGGCGGTTCCTGAGGACGACGGTCTGGACCGACTGTTGGGGACTTCGCCGGATCGGAAGATCCACACGTCCGCGGCCGCCGAGACGGCGTTCCTGAGCGGACTCGTCGCGATCTTCACCGCTCCCTTCACTGCGGTCCAGGCCCTGTCCCTGATCGCTGGAGTCGTGTCACTGGTCTTCGTCGTGGTGGGCATGGCGGCAACCAGTCGGCCGAACGTCGCCGGACGTGCGCTCGTGCCGGCCGGCCTGTTCCTGGCCCTCGCGTCGTTGGTGCTGGTCGGGCTGCGATACGTGGCCGTCGACACCGCATTCGGCGACGAGTTCGTCCCGACCCTCGTCGCGTGGCTGGACTCGCTGCATTCCTGGCTGCGACTTCCGTAGCTGGCTGAGCCGGCACGTGGGAGCAGGCGCGGGGGAGGAGCGCGCCGGCGCCGGGTGTTCGGCTGCGAGCGTGTCCATGGTCTAGATTCCGTTCACGTGAGTGCTCAAGCCCCGTCCGCAGTCGTCCTCGTCCGCGCCCAACGCTTCACGCCCAACCCGGCCACGGCCGCCGACAACCGCTTCCAGTCCCGCGCCCCGGCAGGACAAAGCTGCGGTGCGACGTCGGTGAGGGCCCTGGCCGAGATGGACGCCGTGGCGGACGCGCTGCGGGAGGCCGGCGTACGCGTGCACGTCTTTGACGACGAGGACCACACGCGGCCTGACAGCGTGTTCCCGAACAACTGGCTCTCCACCCACGCGGGCGGCAGCATCGCGGTCTATCCGATGTACGCCTCCAACCGGCGCCACGAGCGGCGGGCCGATGTGCTCGAGATGCTCAAGTCCTCCTACCGCGTGCAGACGATCGTCGACTACTCCGGCCTCGAGCCCGACGGCATCTTCCTCGAGGGCACCGGCGCGATGGTTCTCGACCACGTGTCGCGGGTGGCCTACACCGCCCGTAGCCACCGCGCCGACACCCACGTGCTCGAGCGCTTCTGCACCGACTTCGGCTACGAGCCGATGGCCTTCGACGCGGTCGACTCGGGCGGGGTGCGGGTCTACCACACCAACGTGATCGCATGTGTCGGCACGGATGTGGCTCTCTTCGCGCTGGGCATGATCCCCGACGTACGCCGTCGCGAAGAGGTCCGCGAGCGGCTCACCGTGCAGGGGCGCAAGGTGGTCGAGCTGACCGAGGAGCAGGTGCGCGAGTTCGCCGGCAACGCAGTCGAGCTGTGCGGGCGCACGCCTGACGGCCAGCGCCGCTACATCATGGCGATGTCTGCTCGGGCACGCCGCAGCCTGCGCCCGGACCAGGTCGCGGCGATCGAGGAGTCCTGCGAGATCGTCGCGGTGGACATCCCCACCATCGAGTTGGCCGGGGGGTCGGTGCGTTGCATGATCGCCGGCG
>JAKDNC010000303.1 GCA_030452025.1 Nocardioides sp.
GCCATGGTCTGCCTGTCCCGCATCGGTGGGATGTCTTCTGTGCGCCCGTCAGCGCCGATCGCCTGGGCGATACCGTAGGCGCGTTCGTAGGCGTCAATGATCGCCGCATCACTCATCCGCTTACCCGCCGCCCGCAGACGGTGGGCTTCGGCCAGGGCATGTCGGAAGGCCGTCTCATCCCGGGCGGCACGTCCCTCGGTGATCCACAGGACCTTCACTCCGTCGATGCGGTCAGTGTCCATCGCCGTGGCGCTGGGGAGATCCCCGTCAAGATCAGCTGCCATGGCCTTGAATGCCTCGGCTTCAGACCGGCGGGCTTTCACCGCCTCGAGGAGTTCACGGCCACTGGTGTACTTCTGCTGTGTGCGGGCAGCCTGTGGTGAGGTGTCACCGGTCATGGCTCGGACCTCCTCGATCAGGATCGACAGTCGGGCAACCAGGTGGTGCTGACAGTGCCAACGATAAGCCGTGGGATCGGCTCCTGTGTACAACGGCGAGCGCGACAGGTTGTGCGCAAAGGCGGGGTCCCCACCCAAGGCGGTGCCCAGGGTGGCTGCGGTGGCTTTGAGCAGGCGCATATTCGCCGATTCGCCGGAACCGTCGGCGTGGACCGGGTCGATCAGCCAGATCAGCTGTGCTTTGCCGTTGGCCGGGTTGACCCCGATCCAGGCAGGCCCGGCACCGACCCCGGCGAGTCGGGCGATGGTGCGGTAGGCCTCAGGGTGGATGTTGTCGACACCGCCACCGTCGGTGCCGTAGCGATCCACGTCGACGACGATGACCGCGGCGTACTGCTTGTGGGTCAGGGCCACGTACTGCATCCGGGATAAGGAGGGGTGTCCGACTCGGTACATTTTCGGCACGCTGGCACCGTCAGTGGTGGTGCGCCAGGCTTTTTTGAAGTCGCGGGTGGGGCATCCCTGCAGGGCGTGTCGGCCCAGGTGTCCGGTGAGGTGGGCCCGGTCGGTGTCGGTGGCCCCGCAGGACTGCAGGGTCGTCGGGGTGGCCCCCAGGGTCTCGACGAGTAGTCGGGAAGCCTCAGCCAGGGCACTGCGGCGCTCAGGTGAGCGCTCGGGGGCCGTCGGGGAGGTCGTCAGGGGGGTCAGGCCAGTGAGATCGGCGAACATCGTCGGGTCGGGGAGATCGACCGGATCCGGAAAAACGCCCTGGGGCGCGGTGTCGTCAGGGGACACACCGGCGTTGGGTGGATGTTCGCTTGTGCGCTCGGGTACACTCATAACCAAGCTTTCTCCACGAGTAGAGGTCGTGGGGTCAGCGAGCGTCACCGGGATGCCCGTCCTGGTGGCGCTCTTTATTTTTGTGCTTGACGGGTATCTTACACGTTTGTGATTCCGCAGGTAGACACGACACTGGAACCCCTCCGGCACGGCAGAAGACCATGTGTACACAATGTTTACACATGGTCTAGGGGATCCCCTGCGATAACGCCTTCCCTGGCCACGATTGTACACATTGTTTACAATCGACGATACGGTGTCACAGAACTTTTCGTAGGAGGATTCATGCCCACCCACAGTCAACCCCCGCATCCCAACGGTCGGGTCGTGTCCGTGCGCCTGGACGATGATCTCATCGAACGCCTCGACGCACTTGCTGAGCGCACCGGTCGATCCCGCAGCGTCTACATAAAGCTCGCACTGAAGGCCGCTCTGCCGGCATTGGAGCGAACCCACTGGGAACAGCTGCCCCGGTTCACCGACAACGACCTGATCAACTTCCAGTTCGGCCAGATCATCAACAACCTCGGCATCCGCGATGACGGACGCACTGATACGGATGACTAAGACGATGCCGGAGATCAGGGGGGGGGCTCCGGACGATGACTTCCCTCTTCCATGACCTGAGGTAGTCGAACTGAATCATTGCCCATCTACCCTGATCAGAACATCACCGATACGAAAGGGTCTGATGTGCAGAGCTGTCCGATCCTCACCGTAGGCTCGCACTGTGACCACCACTATGACTGCCACTCAGCTTGACCGCAGCACGATCCGCCGCCACCTCGACAGCTTCGCCACCGACTGGCGCACCATCATCGACGACTGGCGGGATACCGACGCCAAGCACACCGAGAAGTCCCACGCCCAACAGTTCTGGTCGGACCTGTTGCGCTGCTTCGGAGTGATCCCGGAGCGCATCAAGCTCTTCGAACGTGACGCCACTCGTGCGACCTCCGGGCGTACCGGATACATCGACCTGTTCTGGTCCGGTGTTGTCATCGGTGAAGCCAAATCGCTAGGACGAGACCTCGACGCCGCGACCGAGCAGGCCCGCGACTACCTCGCCGGCGGCTCCATCGCCCAACACGAGTGGCCCCGCTACTCGATCATCACCGACTTCGAGAACCTCCGGGTCACCAAGCTCGGCGACGACGGCTGGACCGTCGCCTTCGCCATCGACGAGATAGCCGACCACGTCGACCAACTGATCTTCCTCGCCGGCCAGGAGACCGTCACCAAGGCCGAGGAGGAAGAAGCCTCGATCCACGCCTCCAAGCTCATGGCGAACCTCTACACCGCCATGCTCGGCGACGCCGACGCCGACGAAGCTGTCGGTGACGACGCGCCCACCGACCCTGAGGAAGAGGACTGGCAGGTCCAGAAGACCTCCGTGTTCCTTACCCGCGTGCTGTTTCTGCTCTACGGCGACGACGCCGGACTGTGGGAGGAGGACCTGTTCTACCGCTTCGTCCTCTACGACACCACCGGCGAGACCCTCGGCTCACGCCTCAACGCCTTGTTCCAGGTCCTCAACACCCCTGAGAACCGACGACAGCGGGTGCCCGAGGAGATGGCGAAGTTCCCCTACGTCAACGGCTCCCTGTTCGCCGACCAGTGGCCACAGGACTTCTTCGACGACGACATGCGCGACGCACTGTTGGACGCCTGCCGGTTCCACTGGACGCGGATCTCCCCGGCCGTGTTCGGATCAATGTTCCAGCTCGTCAAGTCCAAGGAGGCCCGCCGGGCCGACGGGGAGCACTACACCACCGAGACCAACATCCTGAAGGTCATCGAACCGCTGTTCCTCGACGAACTGCGCGACAAGGCCAACCGGTTGGTCCACAACAAGTCCACCACCGTCAAAGCCCTGCGAGAGTTCCGGGACTCGCTGGCGCAGATGGTGTTCCTCGACCCGGCGTGCGGCTGCGGCAACTTCCTCGTCGTCGCCTACCGCGAGCTACGACAGATCGAGACCGACATCATCGTCGCGCTGCGCGCCAAGGAAGGCCAGCAGACCGCGTCGATGGACGTTTCGCTGGACCAGCGAATGAACATCGGACAGTTCCACGGCTTCGAGCTGAACTGGTGGCCCGCGAAGATCGCCGAGACCGCCATGTTCCTCGTCGACCACCAGGCCAACCGGGCGCTCGCCGCTGCTGTCGGTGACGCACCGGATCGCCTGCCGATCACGATCACCGCGCACATCCGCCACGGCAACGCGCTGCAGCTCGGGTGGGAGTACGAGATCCCCCGCACCGCCGGGGCAACCTATGTCTTCGGCAACCCGCCGTTCCTGGGGCACATCTCACGATCAAAGGAGCAGGTCGCTGAGATGCACGAGATCTGGGGAACCAAGGACATCTCACGGCTCGACTACGTCACCTGCTGGCATGCCAAGTCCATGCAGCTGCTCAAAGACCGCCATGGGGCTTTCGCTTTCGTGACCACCAACTCCATCACCCAGGGCGACCAGGTACCCCGCTTGTTCGGTGCGATCTTTGCCGCCGGCTGGCGAATCCGCTTCGCCCACCGCACCTTCGCCTGGAACTCGGACGCCCCGGGCAAAGCCGCGGTGCACTGCGTCATCGTCGGATTCGACCGGCATACATCGCCCCGTCCACGGCTGTGGGACTACCCGGATTCGAAGGGCGATCCGGTGAAGCTGGAGATCCAATCCACGATCAACGCTTACCTTGTCGATGGCCCTAACGTATTGGTGGAGAAGTCAGTGAAACCGCTCTCCGTAGCAATCATGCCCGCTGTGTTCGGAAATATGGCGCGCGATGATGGGCATCTCATTGTCGAACCTGACCAGTACGACGAGGTCATGGCTGACCCAGTCGCTGCACAGTACATTCGGCGGTTCCGGGGCAGCCGAGAACTCATGCACAACAAGGATCGCTGGTGCCTGTGGCTCACTGACCTGGACCCCACTGATGTGGCGAAGAGTCCAATTCTGAAAGCACGCCTCACCGCGGTCGCTGAGTTCCGACGGGCCAGCAAGGCCTCGAGTACCCAGAAGATGGCGGAGACACCGCACCTGTTTGGACAACGATCACAGCCAGATAAGGACTATCTATGCATCCCGTCCGTCGTTAGCGAAAACCGCAGGTACCTCACAGTCCAGAGGTATAGCTCCGATGTCGTGTGCTCGAACCTAGTCTTCCATGCTCAGGATTCGGATGGTCTGCAGTTCGCACTCGCATCATCCTCGATGTTCATCACGTGGCAGAAGACCATCGGCGGTCGTCTCGAATCTCGTATCCGCTTCGCGAACACTCTGACCTGGAACACCTTCCCCGTCCCCGACCTCGACGAGAAGACCCGAGTGGCGATCATCAAGGCTGGGCAAAGTGTCCTCGATGCGCGTGCTCTACACCCTGAGCGCAGTCTCGCCGACGACTACACTCCCCTGGCCATGGACCCCGCGCTCGTCAAGGCCCACGACAAACTCGATCGAGAGGTCGACAAGGCCTTCGGCTCGGAGAGGAAGCTCACCACTGAGCGACAGCGCCTGGAGATTCTCTTCGCTCGGTACGCCGAAATAACCGCGAAGAAGGCCTGAGCTGAGGTAGCTTCAACGACAGCAGTGATGTCTCCTGCCTAGGGGGAAGAACGATCGCTGCACTGTTGGTCTCCGCATCGAGCCGCCATCCCTCCCCCAGCTGGCGCTCCGCGGAGACCAACCCGGCATCCACCGCGCTGCAGTGGTCCGTGCTGAGCTCCTCATCACGCGCCGGTGGCGATGACGCTCTGTCAATCCGGCTCTTCGCGGTTCGTGGTGAATGACCCTGCTGTGGCGGGTATTCACGCTACG
>JAKDNC010000006.1 GCA_030452025.1 Nocardioides sp.
TGCAGCGGGTGACCTCGACCGGGGTGGGCGGCACCGGCTCATCTGCATCGTGGGCGAGCGCCACGAGCCGGGCCGGCATGTCGCCCGGCGGGATCAGCCGGGCGTCGTTGATGTCGACCACGCTCCGCAGCGGCGTCGCCCGGGCGGCGGCCGCGAGCAAGGACGACAGGTCAGCATTCCAGACACGCACCGACTCGGAGAGGACCCAGAGCCCGGTCACGTTCTTCAGGAACCGGATGGTCCCGTCGACGCCACCCTCGTTGGTGAAGTCGGCCAGCCGCGCGGCTTCCGAAAGCACCGGCGCGTCCAGCTCGAGGCCGACCAGCGACCAGGTTCCCGACGAGATGTAGGCGAAGTTCTCCCCCTCGGCCGGCACCGCCACCACGGCCGAGGCGGTGTCGTGGGACCCGACCGCGATCACCGGCACCGACGTGTCGGCGCCCACATCCTCGGCCACGTGAGGCAACAGCGCCCCCAAGACCTCGCCCGGTTCACGCAGCGCCGGCAGGACCGAGGCTGGTACGCCGACCTGTTCCGCGAGCGCGGTCGCCCACGCCCGTGCCCGGACGTCGTACAGCCCGGTGGTCGAGGCGTTGGTGTGCTCGGCCCCGATGCCCCCGGTGAGCCAGTGGCACAACAGGTCCGGGATGAGCAGGAGCGTGGCGGCCACCTCGAGCTGCGGAGTCCCGGCCGCAGCGACAAGCTGGTAGATCGTGTTGAACGGCAGCTGCTGCAGACCGGTCACGCCGTACAACTCGTCGGCACCGACCCGGTCGAGCACTGTGGCGGCGACGCCGTCGGTGCGCGCGTCGCGGTGGCTGAACGGGTTGCCCAGCAGCGCCCCGGTCCGGTCGAGCAGGCCGTGGTCGACCGCCCACGAGTCGACGCCGATCCCGTCGAGGCGACCATCGAGCGCGACCATCCGCAGGCCGGCCAGGACCTCGCGATGGATGCCGAGGACGTCCCAGTGCAGCGAGTCACCGACCCTGACCGCGCCGTTGGGAAACCGGTGCACCTCGGAGAGCTCGAGGTGCCCGTCTCCCACCTCGGCGACCATGACGCGGCCCGAGGTCGCCCCGAGGTCGACCGCGGCGACCCGCAGCAGCTGGCTCATCGCAAGAACGCCGCCGCAACGCCAGCGTCGACGGGGACGTGGAGCCCGGTGGTGTGGGTCAGCTCCGGTCCGCAGAGCACGAAGACCGCGTTGGCGATGTGCTCCGGGAGCACCTCGCGCTTGAGGATCGTGCGTTGGGCGTAGAACTTCCCGAGGTCCTTCTCCTCCACGCCGTAGACGGCGGCGCGCTGGGCGCCCCAGCCGCCGGCGAAGATGCCGGAACCCTGCACGACGCCATCAGGGTTGACCCCGTTGACCTTGATCCCGTGCTCACCCAGCTCGGCGGCGAGCAGCCGGACCTGGTGGGCCTGGTCGGCCTTCACCGCCGAGTAGGCGATGTTGTTGGGTCCAGCGAACACGGAGTTCTTCGACGAGATGTAGACGATGTCGCCGCCCAACCCCTGATCGATCAGCACTCTCGCCGCGGCGCGGGAGACCAGGAAGGAGCCCTTGGCCATCACGTCGTGCTGGAGGTCCCAGTCCGCGGCGGTGGTCTCGAGCAGCGACTTGGACAGGGACAGACCGGCGTTGTTGACCACCAGGTCGACGCCACCGAACGCAAGCACGGCCGCGTCCACCATGGCCTGCACAGCGTCCTCGTCGGAGACGTCCGCGGCCACGCCGACGGCCACGTCCGGCCCACCGATCTCGGCGGCCGCGGCCTGCGCCCTCGCAAGCTCAAGGTCCGCGATCACGACGCAGGCACCCTCGGCGGCGAGCCGCTTCGCAGTGGCCTTGCCGATCCCGCCGGCGGCGCCGGTGACCAGGGCGATCCGGGTCGCGAGCGACCTGGGCGCGGGCATTCGCTGGAGCTTGGCCTCCTCGAGGGCCCAGTACTCGATCCGGAACTTCTCCGTCTCGTCGATCGGCGCGTAGGTCGAGAGCGCCTCCGCGCCGCGCATCACGTTGATTGCATTGACATAGAACTCACCGGCCACCCGAGCGGTCTGCTTGTCCTTGCCGAAGGAGAACATCCCGACGCCGGGGACGAGCACGATCAATGGGTCGGCCCCACGGATCGCTGGCGAGGAGGAGGTCGCGTGCCGGTCGTAGTAGGCCCGATACTCCTCGCGGTAGGAGACCGCGAGCTCCTGGAGGCGGTCGATCGACTCCTCGACCGGAGTGGCCGCCGGGAGATCGAGCACCAGCGGCTTCACCTTCGTCCTCAGGAAGTGGTCGGGACAGCTGGTGCCGAGCGCGGCGAGACGCTGGTGCTCCGAGCTGGCAAGGAAGTCGAGGACCTCCTCGGAGTCGGTGAAGTGGCCGACCATCGGCCTGTCGACGGAGGCGATTCCCCGGATCGTGGGCGCCAGCGAGGCCGCCTTGGCCCGGCGCTGCGCAGGCGCCAGGGCGGCGTACCCTTCAAGAGCGGGGCCGAACGGCTCGGCCCTGCCGTGCTCCGCGATGTGGGCTGTGGCGGTCTCGATGATCCACAGCGAGTTGGCCTCGGCCCGCTCAGAGGTGTCACCCCAGGCGGTGATTCCGTGTCCGCCAAGGATGCAACCGATCGCATCCGGGTGCTTCGTCTTGATCTCCGCGATGTCCAGGCCCAGCTGGAATCCGGGACGCTGCCACGGCACCCAGACGACGCGGTCCCCGAAGATCTCGCCCGTCAGCCGCTCGCCGTCGACGGCCGTGGCGATGGCGATCCCGGCGTCGGGGTGCAGGTGGTCGACGTGCGCCGCATCGACGAGGCCGTGCATGGCAGTGTCGATCGAGGGCGCTGCACCGCCCTTGCCGTGCAGGCAGTAGTCGAACGCCGCCACCATCTCGTCCTCGCGATCGACACCCGGATAGACGTCGACCAGCGCGCGGAGCCGGTCCAGCCGAAGCACGGCCAGGCCCTTCTCCTTCAGGGTGCCGAGGTCGCCGCCGGAGCCCTTGACCCACATCAGCTCGACGTCCTGGCCGGTGGCCGGATCAGTCTCGGTGCCTTTGGCGGAGGTGTTTCCGCCGGCGTAGTTGGTGTTGCGCGGGTCGGCGCCGAGCCGGTGGGACCGGTCAATCAGCGCGGCAACGCTCTCATTGGTCATCTCAGTCATCACGTCCAGCTCATCTGGGTTCCGCCGACGCGGTCGGCCTCGATCTGTTCCTGGTAGCCGCTGGCCAGGTAGGCCCGCATCGGGTCCGCGGGCAGGCCCCGCTCCTCTCGCCATGCGGCCAGGTCAGGACGTACGTCCCTCTGGTAGGCGTCCATGAAGATCTCGTTGGCCAGGAGTACGTCGCCGTCCTCCTGGGCTCGGCCGAGCGCGTCGGTGTCGACGAGAAGGGCCCTCGCCGTCATCTCCTGCACGTTGAGCACCGAGCGGATCTGACCGGGCACCTTCTTCTCGATGTTGTGGCACTGGTCGAGCATGAAGGCGACCCCACCGTCCTCGTCGTACCCGCCACCACGGATCACCTCGAAGAGGATCCGGAAGAGCTGGAACGGGTCGGCCGCGCCGACCATCAGGTCGTCGTCGGCGTAGAAGCGCGAATTGAAGTCGAACGATCCGAGCTTCCCGAGCCGCAGCAGCTGGGCGACGATGAATTCGACGTTGGTCCCCGGCGCATGGTGGCCGGTGTCGAGACACACGAGGGCCCGCTCCCCCAGCGCGCTCACATGGGCATACGACGTGCCCCAGTCCGGCACGTCGGTGTGGTAGAACGCCGGCTCGAAGAACTTGTACTCGAGCACCAGCCGCTGCTCCGCACCCAGCCGGTCGTAGATGGTGGCGAGGGAGTCGGCCAGTCGATCCTGACGTCCGCGGATGTCGCCCTGCCCGGGGTAGTTGGTGCCCTCGGCGAGCCAGATCTTCAGGTCCTTCGAACCGGTCAGGTGCATGACATCGATGCACTCGAAGTGGTGGTCGATCGCCTTCTGCCGGATCCTCGCATCCGTGTGGGTCAGCGCACCGAACTTGTAGTCGTCGTCCTGGAAGGTGTTGGAGTTGATGGTCCCGAGCCCCACGCCGAGCCCCTCGGCGTGGGCGCGGAGCGCCGTCCAGTCGTCGACAAGGTCCCACGGGACGTGCAGCGAGACCAGCGGCGCCAGGCCGGTGAAGCGGTGGACCTGGGCGGCGTCCGCGATCTTCTCCTCGACGCTGCGCGGGGTTCCCGGTGACCCGAACACCTTGAACCGGGTGCCGGAGTTCCCGTACGCCCAGGACGGGACCTCGATCGCCTGGCGGTCGAGGTGGGCAGCGATGTCCGCAAAAAAGTTCGTCATGGTTCGGCTCCTCCCGTTCACTCAGAAGTCGAAGTCGTCGATGTTGCCCTTGTTGAACTCCGTCGGGTCACCGAGGCCCACCAGTCCGTCGGGTCCGACCGTGTATTCACCGAGCTCGCCGGCCTCGAAGGTGTCGCCCTCCTCGCCGGTGATGTCGCCGCTGATCAGCGCGTCGGCGGCGTAGGCGGAGAGGTAGCCGAGGTCCTCGGGGCTCCACAGCGCGAACGACTCGACGGTCCCGTCCTTGACGTACTCCCGCATCTGGTTGGGGGTGCCGAGACCAGTCAGTGCGACCTTGCCCTTGTACTGCGAGGTGGACAGGTAGCGCGCCGCGGCGGCGATGCCGACCGTGGTCGGCGAGATGATGCCCTTCAGGTTCGGGTGCGACTGGAGCAGCGCCGCCGTCTTGTCGAACGACGTCTGGTCGTCGTCGTTGCCGTAGACGGTGTCGACCAGCTTGATGCCCGGGTGGTTGGCGGCCAGATCCTTCTCCATGAGCTTGATCCACTCGTTCTGGTTGGTCGCGTTGGCCGCTGCCGAGAGGATCGCCACCTCGCCCTTGTCTCCGATCGCCTTGGCAATCAGCTCCACCTGCTTTGCGGCGATGCCCTCGGCGTCGGCCTGGCTGACGAACACGTCGCGGTATTCAGGGTCGGTGTCGGAGTCGAAGGTGACGACCTTGGTGCCGGCGTCACGGGCCTCCTGGAGCGCGTCACCGATCGCCTTCGGGTCGTTGGCCGAGATCACGATCGCGCCGGCGCCCTGCTGGGTGGCGGTGTTGATGAAGCTGACCTGTGAGTCGGGGGTGGCCTCGGTGGGGCCGACCTGCTTGAAGCTCCCGTCGAACTCCTTGGCTGCCTTCTGGCCGCCGGTGTTCGAGGCGTCGAAGTAGGGGTTGCCGAGGTTCTTCGGGATGAACGTGATGTCCGCGTCGCCACCCGAGGCGCCCGAGTCATCGCTGCCGCAGGCACTCAGACCGAGGCTCAGCGCCATGGTGACGGCCACGGCCATCAGACCGGTACGCCGGCCAGAGGGGAACTTCTTCATGTTGCTTCTCCGTTTCACTTGCGGGACGACTTGACTTTTCGTTGCCGTGTGGCCCCGATCCACCCGAGCAGGCTGGGGGCCACCACCGATGCGATGAGCAGGACACCGGTGAGGATCTGGATGACGTTGGCGCTGTAGTCGGCCAACCTCAGGGCGCTGGCGATGACCCCGATCAGGAGTACGCCGCCCAGGACGCCGGGGATGGCGCCCTTGCCGCCGAAGATGGAGACGCCGCCGAGCAGGACCGCGGCGATGACCTGGAGCTCGAGGCCGGTGGCGTTGTCGCCGCGTGCGCTGCCGTAGCGCAGCGTGAAGTAGATCCCGGCCAACGCGGAGACGAGCCCGCTGAGGGTGAAGAGAACCACCTTGGTCCGATCGACGTTGACCCCCGAGAAGCGTGCAGCCTCCTTGCTGAGCCCGATCGCGTAGACACCCCGGCCGAAGGTGGTGAAGTGGAGCAGGATCGCGAACAGCACGGACAGGACGACGATCGGGATGAGGACCAGCGGGACCATCGACTCACCGATCTTGGCCTTGGCCAGGTCGGTCCAGCCCTCCGGCCACTCGGTGATGGCTGTGGTCCCGAGAAGGCCGACCGCGATCCCGCGGTAGAGCGCGAGGGTGCCGATCGTGACTGCCAGAGACGGCAGGCCGACCTTGGTGACCAAGAAGCCGTTGAACGCTCCGGCAAGGGCGCCGGTGAGCAGCGCCAGGACGGCGGCCAGCAGGATCGGCACGCCGTCGCGGTGCAGCACGCCGAACAGCACGCTGCTCAACGCGACCGTGCTGGCCACCGACAGGTCGATCTCGCCGGTGATGATCACGAGGGTCATCGGCAGCGCGATCAGCAGGATCGGGGTGAGGTCCAGGAGCAGGAAGTAGAGCGTGATGTCGTTGGAGAAGAACGGCACCGCGGCCATCGAGTAGAGCACCACGACCGCAAGCAGGAGGAGGACCGCGGCATCCCGGTTGACGAAGAGCCGCATCAGCAGCGGCCGCGCAGAGTCGGCGTACGTGTTCACTGGTTCCTCTCCGCGAGAAGCTTTCGGTGTTGTCTGTCGGCGAGCAGCTTGTCGAGCACAATCGCTGCGATGATCAGGAGTCCGACCACCGCGCGCTGCCAGAAGTCCTCGATGCCGAGGATCGGGAGTCCTCGGTTGATCGTGGTCAGCAGGTAGGCACCGATCGCGGCGCCGAGGACGGTGCCGCTGCCGCCGAAGATCGCGACGCCGCCGATGACGGCCGCGCCGACCGCTTCGAGCTCGACTCCCATCCCCACACCGGAGCTGATCGTCCCGTAGCGGGACACGTAGAGAACGCCGGCGAGCCCGGCCAGCGCCCCCGAGGCAGCGAAGGCGAGGAGGACCCGGCTCTTGACCTTCAGCCCGTAGAGCACGGCGGCGTCGGGGTCTGATCCGATCGCGTAGAGCTCGCGGCCGGCTCGGGCGTTGTGCATGAACCAGGCGACTCCGGCCAGGACGAGCAGGGAGACGACCGCCAGGAGCGGGATCCCGAGGAGCGACGAGGTACCGAAGGTCAGCCATGCATCGGGGATGTCGGAGGCGTTGATCCGGTCGCTGCCGGCCCACTGCAACATGATCCCGCGGTAGGCATACAACGTCCCGAGCGTGATCACCAGTGCCGGGACCTTCGCGAAGGCGACGAGGGCGCCGTTGATCAGGCCGAGCACCATCCCGGCCAGGACGGCGAGCACGACGACCACGGCGATCGGGAGCCCGGTGTCCAGGAAGAGCCGGCCGGTCAGGTAGGCGGTCAGGGCCACGATCGACCCGACGCTGAGGTCAACGCTCCGGGTGATGATCACCATCGCCTGCCCCACCGCGAGGAGGACCAGGATCGAGGGGGTCAGCAGCAGGTCGCGCCAGCCGTCGCTGCTGAACAGGAACCGCGGGTTGATCGCCGTGGTGACGGCCAGGAAGAGCAGGAAGGCCACCAGGATCCCGGTCTCGCGCTGTTTGAGCAGTGAGGCAAGTCGCGTCATCAGGCGTGCTCCCGCTGGGATGACGTGGCGGCGTGCATCACAGCTTCCGGTGTGGCCTCGTCGCGGCCGAGCTCGGCCGTGACGTGGCCCTCGCTGAGCACGACGACCCGGTCAGCCATACCGAGGACCTCGGGGAGCTCGGAGGAGATCATGAGGATGCCGAGGCCTTCCTGGGCGAGGGTGGAGAGGAGTCGGTGCACCTCGGACTTGGTGCCGACGTCGATGCCGCGCGTCGGTTCGTCGATGATCAGTACCCGGGGTTCGGTCGAGAGCCACTTGGCCAGGACGACCTTCTGCTGGTTTCCGCCGGAGAGGGTCCCGCCGAGGGTGTCCAGCGCGGAGGCCTTCACCTCCAGTCGGGAGGCCCACTGCCGCGCGGACCTCCGCTCGAGGGCGGACCAGATCAGTCCGCCGTGGGAGAGGCTGCGGCGGGTGGCTGAGGTGATGTTGCGCGAGATGTCCTCCTCGAGGACGAGTCCGTGCCGGCGTCGGTCCTCAGGGACCAGTGCAATGCCCATCTCCATGGCCTTGACCGGGTTGCGGGCAGGGACCGGACGCCCATCCACGTGCACCGTTCCGGCGTTGTAGGAGTCGACCCCGAAGATGGCCTGTGCGACCTCGCTCCGGCCCGCACCGACGAGGCCAGCCAACCCGACGATCTCGCCACTGCGCACGGTGAGGTCGACGTCGCTGAACAGCCCCAACGAAGTGAGTCCCTTGACTTCGAGGACGACGTCGCCGATCTCGGACGGCTGCTTCGGATAGAGGTCGCCGACCTCACGGCCGACCAGTCGGCGTACGACGTCGTCCACGTCCACCTGGTCGACGGGGTCGGTCGAGACGTAGCTCCCGTCCCGCATCACGGTGATCGTGTCGCAGAGCTCGAAGACCTCGTCGAAGCGGTGCGAGATGAACACGACTGCACAGCCGCTGTCGCGGAGCGTGCGGGCCACGGTCATGAGGCGCTCGACCTCGTTGCCGCTCAGCGCGGCTGTGGGCTCGTCCATGATCAGGACGCGCGCCTGCAGCGAGATCGCCTTCGCGATCTCGATGATCTGTTGGTCGGCGATGGAGAGTCCCTCGGCCGGACGGTCCGGGTCGATCTGGACACCCAACTGCTCGAAGAGGGCGTGCGCCTCGGTGTTCATGGCGCGGCGGTCGATCCGTCCCCAGCGCCCGGTCGGCTGACGCCCCATGAAGATGTTCTCGGTGACCGAGAGGTCCGGGAAGAGTGTCGGCTCCTGGTAGATCACCGCGATGCCCGCGGCCTTGGACTCGGCAGTCGACCTGAAGTCGACCGAGCGGCCCTCGAGCAGGAACTCGCCGCCATCACGGCGGTGTAGGCCAGAGATGATCTTGACCAGGGTCGACTTGCCGGCGCCGTTCTCCCCCACCAGGGCATGGATGGACCCTGCGTCGACCGCGAGAGTGGCCGCACGCAGCGCCACCACGGACCCGAAGGACTTGGCGACGTCGCGCAGCACGAGCGCGGGGCCGTCGGTTCCAGTCATCCGCCGTACTCCTTGAGTTGGATTGAAAGGTTTCAATCACGTGGCGAACAAATTACGTGACTGTCATCACAGACGTCAAGTGGTTCCGCCAAATTGCTACGCAACTCGTCACCCACGGCCGGCGGCATACACTTGCTCAACGTTTCAAACTTCACGCCGAGAGGGGATCGACATGGGGGCATCCTCGGTCAAGGACGTCGCCCGGACGGCCGGAGTCTCCCTGGGGACGGTCTCCAATGTGCTCAACCGGCCCGACCGGGTCAGTCCGGCCACCCGCGCGAAGGTCGAGAAGGCGATGCGGGAGCTGGGCTTCGTCCGCAACGAGTCGGCCCGCCAGCTGCGCGCCGGCACCAGCCGCACCCTCGCCTACGTGATGCTCGATGCGAGCAACCCGTTCTTCACCGACGTCGCCCAGGGGATCGAGTCCGCGGCCGAGGCGGTCGATCTGTCCCTCGTTCTCTGCAACAGCGGGAACGACCAACGGCGCGAGAGTGCCCACCTGGCCCTCCTCGAACAGCGACGCACCCAGGGTGTCCTGGTCACGCCGATCGACCCGGACTCGGCCGTGCTCGACGAGGTCGTGGCCCGCGGCACCCCGGTGGTGATCGTCGACCGCACCCGCACCGACACCCGTTTCTGCTCGGTGGCCGTCGACGACGTCCTGGGCGGTCGGCTGGCGGTCGAGCACCTCATCGACCGCGGCCACACCCGGATCGCCTACATCGGCGGACCGTACACGCTCGGCCAGGTCCGCGACCGTCTCGCCGGCGCGCGCGAGGCCTGGGCCGCCGCCGAACTCCCGGCCGAGGACCTCATCGAGATCACCATCGACGGGCTCTACGTCGCCGAGGGCCTCGAGGCCGGCCAGCGCCTGGCGGGTCTCCCTGCCTCACGCCGGCCCACGGCAGCCTTCTGCGCCAACGACTTGGTCGCCCTGGGCCTGCTGCAGCAGGCGATCAGCTCCGGGACGCGGGTCCCAGAGGGTCTCGCCATCGTGGGCTACGACGACATCGTCTTCGCCGCGGCGGCCGCGGTTCCGCTGACCTCGGTGCGCCAGCCCCGCCAGGAGCTCGGCCGGGCCGCGGCCGACCTGGTGCTCGACGAGGCGACCAATCCTGACCACGAACACAGCCAAGTCCAGTTCACCCCCGAACTGGTCGCCAGGGCCTCGACGATCACCTGACGCCTCGCACCTGTTCAGGCCCGCTGCCCCCCGAAGAACCCGAGCAGCAGCTCGCTCGACTCATCGGCGAGGACTCCGGAGATCACCTCCGGTCGGTGGTTGAGTCGCCGGTCCCGGACGACGTCCCACAGTGACCCGACCGCGCCGGCCTTGTCGTCGTAGGCCCCGAACACGATGCGGTCCACCCGTGCCAGCACCGATGCTCCGGCGCACATGGTGCACGGCTCGAGGGTGACCACGAGCGTGCAGCCGGCCAATCGCCACTCCCCCACCTCCTTTGCAGCCGCGCGCAGCGCGACCACCTCGGCATGGCCGGTCGGGTCTCCCTCGGCCTCACGCACGTTGCCGCCTCGTCCGACCACGACACCCGATGAGTCGAGCACGACGGCCCCAATCGGCACGTCCCCGGTGTCCAGGGCAGCCCGAGCCTCGACGAGGGCGTGCCGCATCGCTTCGTCGTACGGTCCGGCCATCAGGCGTTGGTGAGGCCGACGGCGTCGTCGAAGGCCTCGCCGAAACCGAGCCGGCCGGCGACGTCGGAGAGCACCTCGTCGGGATAGAGGTCGTAGTCGTCGACCAGGACACCCAGGTCCATGGCGTGCATCCCGAGGTCGCCGAGGATGTCGAGATCCCCAGCGGGAGCAGAGTCGTCGTCCTCTTCGGGGTAGGGCAGCGCGAGCTTCTCCACCGCCGAGCGGGCCAGCTCCCAGTCGTCGGCACTGGTGATGTCGGAGAGCAGGATGCGCACCTGGGGGCCGGCCACGCGGACGATCAGGAAGACGTCCTCGGCGAAGCCGATCAGGCCGAGGGCGCCACTGTCACCGGGAAGCCGACGGAGGGCGGAGCTGAGCTTCTCCACGTCGTCGAGGATCTCCGGGACGAGGTCCTGGAGCTGCCAGACGCCTTCTTCCCGGTAGACCGCCAGGGCGAAGTCGACGTCTTCGTCCAGTGCTTCCATGACGTTCCTCCCGCTCAATGGGGCCTGCTCCGACCTTCAGCCTGACAGAGGAACACCCGGCTTCCAACCCTGTTTGTCCAAAGGTCACCCGGACTGGACTAGGTTTTGCCCATGCGTACCCACGTCGTAGACCACCCGCTCATCGCCCACAAGCTGACGGCCCTTCGTGACCAGGTCACCGACAGCCCCACCTTCCGTCGGCTCGCCGACGAGCTCGTGACGCTGCTGGCCTACGAGGCAACCCGCGACGTGCGCGTCGAGGAGGTCTCGATCCACACGCCGGTCGCGCCCGCCCAAGGCGTGCGACTGGCCAGCCCCAAGCCTCTCGTCGTGCCGATCCTGCGGGCCGGGCTGGGCATGCTCGATGGCATGGTTCGACTGTTGCCCACCGCCGAGGTCGGCTTCCTCGGCATGATCCGCAACGAGGAGACCCTCGAGGCGTCGACCTACGCCGAGCGACTGCCCGAAGACCTGTCGGGCCGCCAGTGCTACGTCCTCGACCCGATGCTGGCCACCGGCGGCACCCTCGCCGCCGCGATCCGGTTCCTCACCGACCGGGGTGCCGACCACATCACTGCCATCTGCCTACTCGTCGCACCGGAGGGTTGTGCCCGCCTCGAGGAGGACCTGTCGGACCTGGACATCCCCGTCACCGTCGTCACCGGGGCGATGGACGAGAAGCTCAACGAGAAGGGCTACATCGTCCCGGGCCTCGGCGACGCCGGCGACCGGTTGTACGGCGTGGTGCACTGAGCGACTACTGCTGGGCGACTACTGCTGGGCCATCGGACGGACCGGCTCTCCCTGCAGGACGCGGAAGGTGTACGCCGTCGCGACGGAGACCACCGGGACGGCGACCACGATCCCGACGCAGCAGGCCAACAGACCGAGGAGCATGCAGCCGAACGACACCAGCGCGAACAGCACCAGCGCGCCGAAGTTCGAGGCGACCAGGGAGACGCTGGACTTGATCGCGGTGATCGCGTCCTGGCCCTTGCCAACAATGAAGTAGTTGGTCAGGAAGGTGAGGAACAGCACCGCGATCCCGGGCAGGATGCAGAGTACGAAGCCGATCGTGAAGGCCACGCTGAGCAGGATCGAGGCAATCAGGACCTGCCCGAAATTGATCCGGGAGAACATCGCGCCGAAGGAGACCTGGTTGCCGTCGACGATGTCGAGCGCCAGCCGGATCACGGCTGCCGAGATCACGAGGCTGGCCAGCGATGCCAGCAGCGGGAAGAGCAGCCCGATCCCGCTGAACTCGAAGTCGAAGCCGCTGCCTGCCTCGGCCCTGAACTCGAAGACCTGTCCGCCGCCGAGGACGGTTCCGATCACCTGGATGATGCCGGGAACCAGGATCGCGATCAGCGTCACCCCCAGCAGCGGCCCGGCGTAGGTCGTGAACGCCCTCCAGCCGTAGCCGATCGCATCGGTCGCGGAGTAGTTTCCCGGACCCGGCGGCGGGGGAGGCTGCTGTCCCCACCCCGGAGGCTGGTTCGGCGGGTACGGCGGGTAGGGCGGCTGATCACTCATGCAGCAGAGGCTAACCACCCGGATGAGGGTTGAACCTGATCAACTCACCACGGACAGCAGTTGCGTGGCGCGGGTCAGCACCACGTAGAGGGCCGCACGCCCGGTCTGCGACTCGTCCTCGATCTCCTGGGGACGGACCACGACGATGCCGTCGAACTCCAGACCCTTGGTGTCGAGGCCGGTGAGGACCACGATCCGGTCCTCCCCGGACGGCGTACCTCCCGCGACGGATGCTGCCGCGGACGGCGCGGCGTCGGCGAACTCCGGCCACGAGGCCAGCCAGGCGTTCACCTCAGCGCGACGGGCCACGGGCACAACGACCCCGACGGTGCCGGACACCTCACCCGCCAGCCGGTCCACCTCTGCGCGGACCGATGCCGACAGGTCCACGACCGGCCCCACCTGGGTCGGTTCGATCCCGGTGGACCGAACCGCCGTCGGCAGGTCCGCGTCGAGCCCCACCCGCTTCGCGTAGTCGGCTGCGTAGTCGTAGATCTCCGAGGAGTTGCGGTAGTTCGTCGACAGGTGGAACTCGTGGAGCTTCTTGCCCTCGAGCGCCGCGTTGCGTGCGGTGTCCGACTCCTCGGGGATCGGCCACGACGACTGGGCGGGGTCGCCGACGATCGTCCACGACGCGGTCCGGCCACGACGACCGACCATCCGCCACTGCATCGGTGTGAGGTCCTGGGCCTCGTCGATCAGGACGTGCGCGAACGGGTCGTCCTCGATCCGGAAGGTCGGTGGCCTCCACGCTCGCGCGGAGGAGAACTCGCGGTCGGAGGCGGTGGTCAGCTCCTGCAGGTCGCCACCGAGGTGGTCGGTGAACTCGTTCTCCGAGTCGGTCTTCTCAGGCATGTCGCCCAGTGCGTAGCGGAGCTCGTCGAGCAGCGGGATGTCCTCGATGGAGAGGTCTCCGTCCTGCCAGCTCTTGTGGAGCAGCGCCTGTTCCTCGTGGTCGAGCACGCCTTCGCTGACCCGGGACGCGAAGTCGGCGTCGCGCAGCCAGTCCATCACCCTCGCGGCGTCCAGGGGCGGCCACCACTCAAGGGCGAACCCGACGAACCTGTCGTTGCCGAGCATCTCCGCGTTGAACTCCTCGCGGCCCCGCTCCCGTCCACGCTCACCACGCACCTGGCGCCACATCACGTCCAGCAGCGATGAGGCCACCCGGGGGATCTGCCGGTTGCGGGGGCCCTCGCTGAGCAGCTGCCGGCGCAGGCTCGAGAGCTTCTGCCGGTCGAGCACGATCGTGTCGTCGCGGTAGAAGATCCGGAACTCGTGCGGAGCGGTCGGGACGGGCTGGCGCACGGCACGACGCATCACCTCGGCCATCCGCGCCGCGCCCTTCACGTCCGAGACGGCAGGTTCGTCGTGCCGGGTCGCCCGGACGCCGTCGACGACCTCGCCGAGGGACCTGAGCGCCACGGCGGTCTCACCGAGGGAGGGCAGCACCCGTTCGATGTAACGCATGAAGACGCCCGAGGGGCCGACGATCAGGACGCCGCCGCTCTCGTAGCGGCGTCGCTCGTTGTAGAGCAGGAACGCCGCGCGGTGCAGCGCAACGACCGTCTTCCCGGTCCCGGGGCCACCCGCGATGGTGACCACCCCGCGGGAGGGCGCGCGGATCGCCTTGTCCTGTTCGGCCTGGATGGTGGCGACGATCGAGTGCATCGAGCGGTCGCGGGCCCGGGAGAGCTGGGCCATCAACGCACCCTCCCCGACGATCGGGAGCCGGTCCGCGCCGTCGGCCTCGGGGTCGAGGAGCTCGTCCTCGACCGAGATCACCCGGGGTCCGGTGCAGCGCAGCACCCGACGGCGTACGACGTCGTTGGGCTCGGCAGCGGTGGCCTGGTAGAACACCGCCGCGGCCGGCGCACGCCAGTCGATCAGCATCGAGTCGCGGTTCTCGTCGCGCAGCCCGATCCGGCCGACGTAGCGGGGCTCGGGGTCAAGGGTGGCGCGCATGTCGAGCCGCCCGAAGACCAAGCCCTCGTGGGCGGCGTCGAGCTGGGCCATCCGCCGGGCCGCCTGGAAGACCATGGCGTCCCGCTCGACCAGGCCCCCTTCATGGCCGAGCCGACCACGTTCGTGGCCCTCGGTGGCCAGCCGCGCGGCAGCGGCCGACGAATTCTCCAGTTGTGCGTAGACCCGATCGACGAGTGCCTGTTCGGCAGCAATCTCGCGGTCAGCGACGTCATCGGACACGCAGGACCAACCCTTCGGACGAACGAAACAATCGAGCCCTCAAGACTACCGGGTCCGCTGGGGGTCCTTGTTGCCACGCTCGGCGAGGAGCCAGGCGGCGATCGCGCCACCGACGGCGCCGAAGAGGTGGCCCTGCCAGGAGATCCCCTCCTGGCCGGGAAAGACACCCCACAAGACACTGCCGTAGACGAGGAGTACGACGACACCGAGCGCGATCTGGCCGGGCCTGCCCGTGAACAGGCCACGGACCAACAGGTAGACCAGCCATCCGAAGATCAGTCCCGAAGCACCCAGGTGGATGGTGTTCTCGCCTCCGGTCAGCCAAGTCCCGAATCCGCCGACGCCCCAGACGATCAGAGTCACTGCCACCCAGGTGCCGATGCCGGAGAGCAGGATCAGGAAGCCGAGCACCAGCAGTGGGAGGGTGTTCGCCGCGAGGTGGCCCCAGCCAGCGTGCAGGAGCGGCGCGAAGAGGATGCCGAGAAGTCCGTCGGCCTCGCGGGGCTCAATTCCTTCCCGGTCCAGACGGTTGCTCAGCAGCATGTCGACGAGCTCGATCACCCAGAGGGCGGCGACGAAGGATCCGATGACGGAGACGGCCTGGATCCAGCGGGGCGTGACTTCTCCCGCCGGGCTTTTCTGCTCGAGGTTCATGGCGTCAAAGGTACCCAGCCTCCTGGCTACTTCTTCTTCCGCGACAGGAAGGAGAGCATCGCCTCGCGAGCCTCGTCGGAGCCGAAGAGCCGGGCGCTGAGCTTCGCGAGGTCTCCCCCGTTGGTGTCGATGTTCTCCACCAGGTGAGCACCGAGCAGCCGCTTGGTCTCCCGCAGGCCCTGGGGGTGGCCGGTCACCAGTGCGGAGCAGACCTTGTCCACCTCGGCGTCCAGGTCGGACTCCGGCACGGCGACGGTGACCAGACCGGCCTCCGCGGCGGCCCGTCCGTCGAAGGTCTCCCCGGTCAGGAAGGTGAGACCCGCGGAGCGGTCGGTCATCCGTGGAAGCACGGTCAGCGAGATCGCGGCCGGGGTGAGCGCCAGCTTCACCTCGGTGAAGGCGTACGTCGCGTCGTCGGCGCTGATCGCGATGTCCGAGGCCGCGACGATCCCGATCCCGCCGGCGCGCACGGCGCCGTGCAGTCGGGTGATCACCGGCTTCGGATGGGTCACGATGGACCGTTGGAGCTCGACGATGACGCCGGCTGCCTGCTCCATGCCCTGGTCGGAAGCCTCCGAGAGGTCGGCCCCCGAGCAGAAGGTGCGCCCCTCTGCCCGGACCACGACGACCTTGACCTCATCGTCCTCGGCGGCCCGGCCCAGGCCCTCGTGGAATTCGGTCACCAGCTGCTTCGAGAGCGCGTTGCGGTTGTGCTGCGAGTCGAAGGTCAGGATGGCGATCCCTTTGCTGACTGAGTATTTCACCAGTTCGGTCATGGGCTCATCCTGTCAGTGCACGTCGCGCCGCCGGAAGGCGATCTGGCCGATCGCGCTCAGCGCCGCAGCGAGTGCGAGCAGGGCGACGAAAGGCAACAGCTCGAAGCCCTCGGCCGGGACCAGAGCGAGGTGGGTGAACGGCGAGAGGTTCAGCGACCAGTCGGGGAACTTCAGGAGCTCGCCGAAGAACATCACCACGACGCAATAGCCCAGGGCCAGCCAGGCGAGTCCGGCCCAACGGGGCGCAACTCCAAACAACAGGCGCGCGATCCCGGCGATCACCAGGACAGGTGCGGCATAGGGCAGCGCCGCCAGCGTGAGCTCGGTGATTCTTGCGCCATCGCCGACGGCGAGGGCATAGCCCAAACCGAGACCGAAGCCGGCCAGCAGGACCAGGAGGACGACGCCGAGTGTGGTGATCAACATGTGACCGAGCAGCCAGCGGTTCCGCGGGATCGCCGTGGCGAGCAGCACCTCGACCCGACCGGCGTCCTCCTCGCCGCGGGGACGGAGCGCGGAGGACACCGCGAACGCGGTGACGAACAGCGCCAGCATCAGCACCGCCGCGGCGTAGAATCCGTCGATCAGGCCGGCCCCGGAAGTGCTGAACATCTCGCGTGCGGCGTCGGAGTCACCGATCAGGTCACCGATGCTGTTCCCGATCGATCCGTAGGACATCGCGAAGAGGAAGATGCCGATCCCCCAGCCGATCAGTGACCCGCGCTGGAGCTTCCAGGCCAGGCCGAGGGCCGAGTGGAGGTCGGAGCCGGCACGGGCCGGTCCGGGCCGGGCGGCGTAGACACCGGAGCCGATGTCGCGGCGTGCGAACACGACGTATCCGGCGATGGTCGCGACCACGGCACCGGCCACCAGCAGGAGCGCGGGCCACCATCGCTCCCCCGAGAAGGCGTGCATCGCCTGGCCCCAGCCGATCGGGGAGAACCAGGACAGGACGCCGTTGCCGACGTCACCCACCGCCCTGAGTGCGTAGGCGACGCCGATCACGGCGCCGGCGATGCCGTACATCGCGCGGGCGCCGTCGGTCAGTTGAGCCGCCACGAGCGCGATGCCGGTGAACACGGCGCCGGTGAGGAAGAGCGCGACCCCCAACGCCACGGATCCGGCCGTGGCGAGGCCGTAGGACAGGAGGCTGGCAGTGACGGCCAGGGCCACCACCGCATTGGCCACAAGGGCGACGACAAGGGCGGCAGTCTGGGGCGCCTGGCGGCCGATCGCCGCCGACCGAACCAGCTCGTCACGGCCGGTCTCCTCCTCGACCCGGGTGTGCCGGCCGATCAGGAACATGCTCATCAGCCCGGCAAGCACGGCTCCGAAGGCGCTGGCCTGCCAGGCGACCTGGCCACCGACGGTGTTCAGCGCGCGGGCGGGGCCGGCCATGGCGATGAAGGCGGCGTTCTTCTCCATCCCTGCCGCGGCCTTGTCGAACTCCACCTGGGTCGCGTACAGGTTGTCCACCGAGGGGGCCTGGACGTAGTAGAGCAGCGTGATCCCGACGACCCACGCCAAGATGATCCACTTGTCGCGGCGCAGGAAGTTGCGCAGCAACACGCCGGTTCCGGTCAGCGCGTTCACTGGACTGGCTCCGGGCCGGCTTCCGCCTCGAGCTCGTCACCGTAGTGGCGCAAGAAGAGCTCCTCGAGCGTCGGCGGCTGGCTGGTCAGGCTGCGGATCCCGAATCCGGCGAGCGCCTTGACCGCGGGGTCGAGGTGGTCGGTGTCCACCTCGAAGAGCGCACGGCTCCCCTCGACGACGAGGTTGTGGACGCCGGCCAGCCGGTCCAGTCCGGTGGGCGGGGCCGCCAGGTCGGCCGCGATCGAGGTGCGGGTCAGGTGACGCAGGTCGGAGAGCGTGCCCGACTCGACGGCGACGCCGTTGCGGATGATGCTCACCCGGTCGCAGAGTCGTTCGACCTCGGCCAGGATGTGACTGGAGAGCAGCACGGTCCCGCCGCCCTGCTTGAACTCGTTGATGCAGTCCTGGAAGACCGACTCCATGATCGGGTCGAGTCCCGAGGTGGGCTCGTCGAGGAGCAGGAGGTCGACGTCGGAGGCGAGCGCGGCGACGAGGGCGACCTTCTGCCGGTTGCCCTTGGAATAGGTGCGCCCCTTCTTCGTCGGGTCGAGCTCGAAGCGGTCGACGAGATCGGCTCGGCGCTTCTCGTCGATGCCGCCACGCAGTCGCCCGAGCAGGTCGATCACCTCGCCACCACTGAGTCCCGGCCAGAGATTCACGTCGCCGGGGACGTAGGCGAGGCGACGATGCAGCTCGGCGGCTTCGCCCCAGGGGTCGCCGTCGAAGAGTCGGACGGTGCCGGCGTCCGCGCGGAGCAAACCGAGGAGGACCCGGATGGTGGTGGACTTCCCGGCGCCGTTCGGGCCGAGGAAGCCGTGCACTTCACCCTCGGCGACCTGGAGGTTCAGGTGGTCGAGGGCCGTGGTGGTGCCGAACCTCTTCACGAGACCGGCGATGTCGATGATGGTGGACATGGGGCGACGGTAGCAGTCCTTTCACGATTTTGTGAAAGATATAAAACTTCTGAAACCTGGGATAGGCTCGCAGCCATGTCGGCCAATCCACGCGAGCAGTTCGTCGATGACATCAGCGCCTACTTCAGCGCCGTGGGATTCCCCCGGATGGCTGCGCGCGTCTTCGCGCACCTGCTCGGCACCGACCAAGAAACACTCACGGCGCGAGACCTCGCCGACCAGATCGGCGTCAGTCCGGCCGCGATCAGCGGCGCGGTCCGCTACCTGGGCCAAGTTGCCCTGATCCGCCGCACCCGCAGTCCCGGGGAGCGCAAGGACCGTTTCGGTCTCGGAACCAACGTCTGGGAGTCGGCCATGACTGCCGAGCAGGCTGCTTTCCCACCACTGATCACCATGTGCGAACAGGCACTCTCCGACGTCGACTTCGCAGCCGGACCTCGCGCCAGGATCGAGGAGGCACGCGACTTCATGCGGTTCATGCAGGCCGAGATGCCCCTGCTGATGGAGAAGTGGCGCGCCCAGCGAGGGTGAGCAGGCCCCTGAGGATCATCGACCTCGCAGGCGGCCGAGGAATGGCCGCTTGACGGCGGCGCGGCGAGGCGGCTCAGCATCGTCGATCGGCGTCGGCTCTGCGGAGAACTGAGGCAGGGTCTCGCGCGTCGGCGACGGCGTACCTTCCGCGAGCGTGACCTGGTCGTTGAGGTAGCGCAGGATCACCGCGATGACGGCGACGGTCGGCACCGCGAGGAACGCGCCGATGATCCCGAAGATCGTCGACCCGAGGGCCACCGAGAGGAGCACAACGCCGGCGTGGAGGTTCATGCTCTTGGACTGGAGCCACGGCGAGAGCACGTTGCCCTCGAGCTGCTGCACGGCGATGATCACCGCAAGCACGATCAGCGCACCGGTGAAGTCGACAGACACCAGCGCAACAAGGACTGCGATGGCACCGACGACGAAGGCACCCACGATCGGGATGAAGCCACCGAAAAAGGTGAGCACGGCCAGCGGGATCGCCAGGGGGACGCCCACCAGCACGAGGCCCAGCCCGATGAAGATCGCGTCGATGAAGCTGACCAGGGCCTGGGTCCTGATGAACCCGCCGAGGGTGGCCCACGCCTTGGAGAGGACCTCGTCCAGGTGTCGACCGGCGCGCTCGCCACCCAGCTCACGCACCCACGGGCGGAACCGCGATCCGTCCTTGAGGAAGAGGAAAGTCAGGATCAGGGTGACCACCAGGGTGATCAGCGCGGAGGTGACTGCGCCGACGCCGACGAGGACTCCCGAGGCGATGCTGGAGGAGGATGAGGACAACTTTTCCTGGACACCCTCCAAGGCCGCGTCGATCTGTGCCTTGGAGACGAAGTTGCTCTCCTGCACCCACTCCTGGAGTCGCCCGACTCCGCTCGTCGCGTCCGAGGCGATCTCACCGGCCTGACCGCTGATCGAGGGAGCCAGGGCGATGGAGACCAGCACGACGACCCCGATCGCGCCGACCAACGTCGCCGCGGCGGCCAGGCCCGAGGGGAGTCGCAGCCAACGCTGGAAGGCGGTCGAAACCGGCGCGAGCACGGTCGTGACCACCAGGGCGAGGGCAACCGGAAGGATGATCGGCCAGGCCACTTTGATGATGAGGCCCAGGAGCACAGCACCGGCCGCGATCAGCAGCCAGCGCAGGCTCCACCGGGACAGCCAGGCGACTCCGTCGCCGATCACCTGGTCACGGGTGCGTCCCTCACTTGAGTCGGTCATGGGTCGATAGTTCCATGACCGGACAACCGAGCAGCCATCCAGATCGCGGTTCGCACCGAATCATCTTCATGAAGAAGTTGTGGTCAATCGCGCCGTCCGCCGTCGCCGGCCTGCTCGCCACCCTGTGCGGAATGGCCGCGGGCCACCTCGTCGCGTCGCTGATGCGACCCGACTCCTCGCCGGTGCTCGCTGTCGGTGGGACCGTGATCGACCTGACCCCGACTCCGTTGAAGGAGTTCGCGATCCGGCAGTTCGGCACGAACGACAAGACGATCCTGGTCGGCAGCGTGTTGGCCGTGACCCTGTTGCTTGCGATGGTGGCCGGGATCCTCGCCCGGCGACGCTTCGCGGTCGGCGCGGGCCTGTTGCTGGCTCTCGTCGTCCTCGCCGGCGCAGCGGCCCTCACCCGGCCGATGTCCGAGCCCCGGGACGTCGTTCCGGCCCTGGCCACGGCCGTGGTCGGTCTGGTCGCTCTCTGGCTGACGATTCGCGGGATTCCCCGCCGCCCTCACTCCGACGACGAGACGAGCGATGCCTCCGGGCCGTCGCGACGAGTCATCCTTATCACCTCGGGCTTCGTCGCG
>JAKDNC010000304.1 GCA_030452025.1 Nocardioides sp.
CGGAAGCCTCGTCGGCGCCGGTCGACTCCTCGGAGTCCTCGACGACGGGGACCAGCGAGAGCTTGCCGCGGTCGTCGATCTCGGCGATCTGGACCTGGACCTTCTGGCCCACCGAGACGACGTCCTCGACGGCGTCGACGCGCTTGCCGCCAGCCAGGGAGCGAAGCTTGCTGATGTGCAGCAGCCCGTCCTTGCCCGGGAGCAGCGAGATGAACGCGCCGAAGTTGGTCGTCTTGACGACCGTGCCGAGGTAGCGCTCGCCGACCTCGGGCATCGTCGGGTTGGCGATCGCGTTGATCATCGTCCGTGCAGCTTCGGCGGCCTCACCGTTGGTGGCCCCGATGTAGACCGTGCCGTCGTCCTCGATGGACAGCGACGCGCCCGTGTCGTCCTGGATCTGGTTGATGACCTTGCCCTTGGGGCCGATGACCTCGCCGATCTTGTCGACGGGGACGCGGACGCTGATGATTCGCGGCGCGTGGATCGACATCTCGTCGGGCGTGTCGATGGCCTCGCCCATGACCTCGAGGATCGCCAGGCGGGCTTCGCGGGCCTGGGTGAGTGCGCCCCCCAAGACCTCGGCGGGGAGTCCGTCGAGCTTGGTGTCGAGCTGGAGTGCGGTCACGAACTCCTTGGTGCCGGCCACCTTGAAGTCCATGTCGCCGAAGGCGTCCTCGGCGCCGAGGATGTCGGTCAGCGCGACGTATTCCTGCTTGCCGTCGACCTCACCGGAGATGAGGCCCATGGCGATACCGGCGACCGCGGCCTTGATCGGCACACCGGCCTGCAGCAGCGACATCGTCGAGGCACAGACCGAACCCATCGAGGTGGAGCCGTTGGAGCCCATCGCCTCGGAGACCTGGCGGATGGCGTAGGGGAACTCCTCACGAGTCGGGAGCACCGGCAACAAGGCGCGGCGGGCCAGTGCACCGTGGCCGACCTCGCGACGCTTGGGCGAACCGACGCGGCCGGTCTCACCGGTGGAGAACGGCGGGAAGACGTACTTGTGCATGTAACGACGCGACGTCTCCGGGGAGAGCGTGTCGAGCTTCTGCTCCAGGGTCAGCATGTTCAGGGTGGTGACCCCAAGGATCTGGGTCTCGCCACGCTCGAACAGGGCTGAGCCGTGAACGCGCGGAATCACGTCGACCTCCGCGTGCAGCGGCCGGATGTCCCCGAGGCCGCGGCCGTCGATGCGGACCTTCTCGCGCAGGACACGGTCGCGGACCACGGACTTGTTCAGCGCACGGAACGCCGCACCGATCTCCTTCTCGTGACCTTCGAACTGACCGCCGAGCTGGTCGAGCAGCGAGGCCTTGATCTCGTCGATCTTGTCCTCGCGCTCCTGCTTGCCCCCGATGGTCAGCGCAGCAGCGGTCTGATCCTTCGCGGCCGACTCGACGGCGGCGTAGACGTCGTCCTCGAAGTCGAGGAAGATCGGGAACTCGGCGACCGGCTTGGCGGCCTCCTTGGCGAGTTCGCCCTGGGCCTCGCAGAGCTGCTTGATGAACGGCTTGGCCGCGTCCAGACCACTGGCGACGACCTCCTCGGTCGGAGCCTTGGTCCCGGA
Source organism: Nocardioides sp. (assembly GCA_030452025.1). Classification (GTDB taxonomy): domain Bacteria; phylum Actinomycetota; class Actinomycetes; order Propionibacteriales; family Nocardioidaceae; genus Nocardioides. The sequence goes on from JAKDNC010000304.1 coordinate 1,571, forward strand.
CTCGACGAGGTTCCAGGTCTGCTCGGTGGCCTCGGCCTCGACCATCATGATGGCGACGTCGCCGGTGTCGGTGACCCGGCCTGCGACCACCATGTCGAAGACGGCGTTCTCAAGCTGGCTGTGCGTCGGGAAGGCAACCCACTGGCCCTCGATCAGCGCCACGCGGACGCCACCGACCGGGCCGGAGAACGGCAGGCCGGAGAGCTGGGTCGACAGGGACGCCGCGTTGATCGCGAGGACGTCGTAGGGCGCGTCGGGGTTCAGCGCCAGCACGGTGATGACGACCTGGACCTCGTTGCGCAGGCCCTTCTTGAAGGTCGGGCGCAGCGGACGGTCGATCAGCCGGCAGGTCAGGACAGCGTCCTCGCCGGGACGACCCTCGCTGCGGAAGAACGAGCCGGGGATCCGACCCGCGGCGTACATCCGCTCCTCCACGTCGATCGTGAGGGGGAAGAAGTCGAGTTGTTCCTTGGGGTGCTTGCCGGCGGTGGTCGCCGAGAGGAGCATCGTGTCGTCGTCGAGGTAGGCAGTCACCGATCCGGCGGCCTGACGGGCCAGGAGCCCGGTCTCGAACTTGACGGTACGGGTGCCGAACTTGCCGTTGTCGAGAACGGTCTCGACAGCGGAGATCACAGGTCCCGCGGTGTTGGATTCAGTCAAGGGTTCATCCCAATTCATGTTCGCGGAGCGATCCGCGCCCGCGTCTCAGCTGAGCCCTCGGCCCTGGGAGACGAACGGAGCATCGAAGTGCTTTCCCGCGTCCTCGAAAGGGAGGGGGGCCGGTCTTCGATCGAGGCCCGCAGCCTTCCCGCGCCGTGGCGGGGAATCCTGAAGGCCACTACCGAGGACCGGGCCAGACGTGTGCGGGTCGCTCCTGGTGTTGTGAATCGTTGATATTCAGTTGTTCGTCTCCGACTGTAACCAATCGGAGCGCGAATGTGCGAAGGAGCGGCCATCAGACTCTGACGGCCGCTCCCTGCGGTTCACACGAGTGAAGTCATCTGTCCTGTCATCGGCGGAGGCCGAGGCGCTCCACGATCGACCGGTAACGGGCGATCTCGGTCTTCTGCAGGTAGTTGAGCAGACGACGACGCTGGCCGACGAGCAGCAGCAGGCCACGACGGCTGTGGTGGTCGTGCTTGTGAGTCTTGAGGTGCTCGGTCAGGTGGCTGATGCGGTGGGTCAGCAGAGCGATCTGCACCTCCGGCGAACCGGTGTCGCCCTCGGACTTGCCGTATTCAGCGACGATCTTCTTCTTGGTCTCCGCGTCTGTACCGATCGACATGCGGGGCTCCTTCCGTATTCTCCGTTGCGCGGCGCATCGGGACTTCTTCCCGGGCTCTCTGGATCCGCGGCCGTTACACGGCGATCAACAGGTGTCGTCCTTCCAGACAACCAACGAAGATTATCAGCGTTGCCCGACCAAACGTGAATCCTGATGCGCGACGTCCCCAGGTGCATCCGAGTCCAGCTTGCTCGGCCACCAGATCCGCCTGCCGAGATCCAGGTTGAGCGCCGTGACCAGCACGGAGCGGACGACCATGGTGTCGAGCATGACGCCGAGTGCGATCGCTATCCCGATCTGGGCGAACATCACCAGGGGCATCGTGCCCAGCACCAGGAAAGTGGCGGCCAGGACAAGCCCGGCCGAGGTGATCACTCCCCCCGTCGCGGCCAACGCGACCATCGATCCCTTGCGGGTGCCGAGCGTCACGGTCTCCTCCCGGACCCTGGTCATCAGGAAGATGTTGTAGTCGATGCCCAGGGCAACCAGGAAGACGAAGACGAACAGCGGCAGCGAAGCATCCGCCCCGGCGAACCCGAAGACGTAGTGGAACAGCAGAGCACTCAACCCCAGTGCCGCCCCGAAGGACAACACGACCGTCCCGATCAGCAACGCGCCGGCGCGACGATCGCACGCAGCAGGATCATCAGGATGGCCAGGACGACGAGCAGCACCATCGGGATGATCACCCGGTTGTCGTGATTGTTGGCGGTGTCCATGTCGTAGAGGAGCGCTGTGGTACCTCCCACCAGGGCATCGGCCCCTTTGATCCCGGACACAGCGTCGCGGGCTCGCTCGACGGTGGCGAACGAGTCGCTCGAGGTCGCGTCGGAGGTGAGCGGCGCGCTGACCAGCACGGTCCCGTCCACCGGCGGTGTCTTCGCCACCGCACCGAGGCCTTCCAGCCCGGTGATCGCCTGGGCCACCTCGTCGGCCTGCCCGGCACTGGCGGGGATCATCAACGGTGAGGAGGTGTCGGCCATGTCGTGGTCGGTGAGTGTCTTCTGGCCGGCGACCGAGTCGAACTCCTTTGTGTACTGGTCCTCGTTGGCCAATCCGTTTGCGTCCAGCTTGAACAGCCCCAGGCAGGCGATGGCGAGCAACAGCGAAGTGACCACCCACACCTTTCGGGGGCCGCGGTTGATGCGCTGGCCGAGGCGGGCCCAGATGCCGCTGCTGCTCGGCTCCGCGGTGCCGAACTTCGGCCGCACCGGCCAGAAGATCCAGCGACCGGTGACCACCAGGAGCGCCGGGAGAAGGGTGATCATGACCAGCAGGCCGACGCCGATGCCGATGGCGGCGACCGGCCCCAGCCCAGCGGTGGAGTTCATGTCGGCGAACAGCAGGCAGAGCATGCCGAGCACGACGGTCGCGCCGCTGGCCACGATCGCCGGGGCCGCACGGTGCAGCGCGAAGGCCATCGCTTCGTGACGGTCCTCGTGACGACGAAGCTCTTCTCGATAGCGCGCCACCAACAGCAACGCGTAGTCGGTCCCGGCACCGAACACCAGGACCGTCAGGATCCCCTGACTCTGCCCGTTGACGGTGATCCCGCCGTATTCCACGGCGAAGTAGATCACCGCCTGGGCGACGAAGAGCGCCACCACAGCCGAGAAGACCGGGAGCATCCACAGCACCGGACTGCGGTAGGTCAGCAGCAGGATCACGATCACTACGCCGGCAGCGGCGAAGAGCAGTGTGGAGTCCAGGCCCTCGAACGCTTCGGCGGAGTCTGCGGCCTGGCCGCCAGCACCGGCGACGTGGACTTCGAGCCCCTCGTCACCGGTGGTGACCTCCCGCAACTTGTCGACGGCGTCGGGCATCTCGCTCCAGCCGTCCTTGCCGAAGTTGTAGTTGACCAGGGTCTGGGCGACCTCGCCGTCCTCGGAGATCCCGGTGGGGACCGAGGTCGCGGCGATCACCTTGTCGTCGACGCCCTCCAGGGCCCGGATCTCGGCGGCCTGGGACTTGATCGCGGTCCTGTCGGCATCGGTGAGCCCGCCGTCGCGCTCGTAGACGACGGTGGTGGGGATCTCGTCGGGATCCTGGAAGACCGACAGCCTGTCCAGCGCGAGCGTGGACTCGGCGTCGCCGGGAAGCCATGACGAGCTCTCGTTGTTCTGTACGTCGGTGAGCTTGGCGGCGCACCCACTGGCCACCCCGCACAGCACGATCCCGACTCCGCCGACGC
>JAKDNC010000007.1 GCA_030452025.1 Nocardioides sp.
CCTGACCTCCTGAGCATCGACATCGAACTGCTCGCGGCGCACCACTTCGGCGTAGTGGCGCCAGTTGGAGCTGTCGATCGCCGAGGTGGCCGGGTCGTCCTGACGCGCGCGCTCGAGCAGGATCGCGAGCTCACGCTCACCGGCCGCGAGGGCATCGGCGGCGATCCCGTCGATGAACTCACCGATCGCTGCGCCGCCGCCGATCATCTTCACCTCGGCGTCGTACTCCGCCCAGTCGGCGTAGCCGAGGAGTTGGGCGTGTTCGTGGCGCAGGTCCAGGAGCTCCTGGAGGACCGTGTCATTGCCCGGCCAGGCGACGGCGTACTGCGTGCGCAGCACCTCTCGGCGTGCTGCGTCGTCGGAGGCGAACTTCAGGAACGGCACCGTGTCGGGGTACTCGGTGGTGAGCGTGAACTCGCCCTTCGCATCGACCGGGTGCTCATCGATCCAGTCCTGGGGAAGGCCCGCCGCTGCCGCCGCGGGGAGCGTGGTGACGCCTTTGCCGTCGCGGATGCCACGCGAGAACGCCTGCCCGAGCTCGACCTCGCGCTCGTTGATCTCGCGGAGGCGGGCCCGGGTCTCCGCGTCGAGGTCCACTCCGGCCCGCCGGAAGTCGCGCAGGCTGTGCTCGAGCGCGCGGCGGCCAGCGTCGTCGAGCGTGTCGTTCGGGACTGCCGTGAGCGCGGCGAAGACCGCGGCGTCAAGCATCAACTCGGTGCGGAACCGGGTGGCATCGACCTCGATCTGCTCGGCCTGCTCCCGGACTGCTGCGTCCGGGTGCACCTGGGCGACCAGCTCGGCCACGGCGAACGCATTGCCCAGCTCGGTGTGCAGGCGGTTCCACAGGCTCAGCGCCTCATCGGGCGCTGAGCCGGCCACCTCGGTGCGCAACCCGGCCGCCTCGGCGAGCGCACGGGTGCAGCGATCGGCCAGCCAGCTGGGCCACTCGGCCCGGTCGCCGGGAAGGGAAAGGGGGGCGAGAATCTCGGATCCGGTCACCTCCGCAGGCTACCCACCATCGCTCACACGCCTACGCTTTGCCCATGAGCAACCACATCGACGCGGCGCCCGGCGCCGTCGCTCCCCTGGTCCTGATGCCCGGCGATCCCCTGCGCGCCAAGTGGATCGCGGAGAACTTCCTCGACGACGCCACCTGCTACAACAACGTCCGCGGCATGCTCGGCTTCACCGGCACCTGGCAGGGACACCCGGTCAGCGTTCAGGGCTCCGGGATGGGTCAGCCCTCGTTGGCCATCTATGCCCATGAGCTGTTCACCGAGTACGACGTCGACTCCATCATCCGGGTCGGGTCCTGCGGCGCCCTGGTCGAGAAGGTCGGCGTGCGCGCCATCGTGCTGGCCACCGGCGCTTGCACCGACTCGGGGATGAACCGGGTCCGCTTCGAGGGCCTGGACTACGCGCCGGTCGCGGACTTCGGCCTGCTCCGGGCGGCGTACGACGTGGCCACCGCGCGCGACGACGTGGCCACCTGGACCGGCCTCATCTTCAGCGGGGACCAGTTCTACCCGCCCCGGTCGGAGGTGATGAAACCGATGGTCGACCACGGGGTGCTTGCGGTCGAGATGGAAGCGAGCGCGCTCTACACGCTGGCCGCGGAGCACAACCGGAGGGCGCTGGCCATCTGCACGGTCTCGGACCACCTCGTCACCGGCGAGGAGACGAGCTCACACGAGCGGGAACAGACCTTCGGGGCCATGGTCGAGATCGCCTTGGCAGCCGGCCTACGTTGACGGAGCCGAGCCCCCGCCCGGGGCCAGCTCCTCGCCCCGGGCCGGGACATCGTCCTACTGGCCGTTGATGAGCAGCGCCTCGAGCTCCCTGCGACCGGGCAGGTCCGCGGTGTGGTCGACGGTCGTTTGGCTGCGGACGTAGTGGAACGCGGCACGCACCTTCTCGATGGGCAGGCCGGACAGCTCCGACCACGCCAGCCGGTAGAGCGCCAGCTGCAACGGGTCTGCAGTGGCCGATCGGCTGGTCTTCCAGTCCACGACCAGGTGAGTGCCGTCGGGCTCGACATAGACGGCGTCGATGCGCCCCCGGACCACCTGGCCAGCCAGGACCAGCGCGAACGGCGGCTCGACGGCATGCGGCGCGCGTTGGCCGAACGGTCCGTCCGCGAAGCTGGTGGTGAGCTCCTTGAGATCGGACTCGTCGTCGATGCCGAGGTCGGCCCGACCCGGCAGCTCGTCGGGGTCGAAGAGGTCCTGTTGTCCGAATCGCGCCTCCACCCAGGCGTGGAATCGGGTGCCGAACCGGGCTGCCGGTGAGGGTTGCCGCGGCATCGGCCGGGCCAGGTCCCGGGCGAACGCTTCGGGGTCGTCGCGCAGCCTCGCGACGGCTGTGGCGGACAGGCTGCTCGGCAGCGGCACCACGATCTCGGTGGACCGGTCACGCCTGGCCTCGGTGAGCAGCCGCTCGAGCTCCTCGTCCCAGGCCGACACGACGGAGCCGGTGAGGGTGTCGAGTTCGTCGTCGGCGTCGGGGTCGACCTCGCGGACGAACTCGGCGGCCTCGAGGCGGCGCAGCGTCTCGGCGGTGTGCTCGGTCTGGGGCCACGGCGCGGTGACCCGCAACATCAGCAGCGGGTTCGGGGTGTCCTTCGCGGGCTTATCCAGCCACGCCTCCGGCTCCTCGCCCCACTCGGCGACCACGTCCCTGACGATCTGCTGGTACGCCGAGGGGCCCACCGGCGACTTCCGCTGGTCGTTCCACACGTAGGAGGAGACGGAGAGCCGGTGCCGGGCGCGGGTGAACGCGACGTACCCGAGACGAAGCTCCTCCTGCTGTTCGCGCGCCTTGGCGTCCTTGACGAAGGCCTCGATCTCGGGCTTCTCGTAGCCGCCGAGTGCGGCGAGGTCGTGCCGGTCTCCGCGCAGCTCGTTGGGCAGCACGGCCGGGCCGAAGGTCCACTGGGTTCGGGACCGCGTGGTCGGGAACTTCTCTTCACACACGCCCACGACGAACACCGCGTCCCACTCGAGTCCCTTGGCGCGGTGCACCGTCAACAGCTTGACGGAGTCGGCCTCGGACGGCGTGGCCACATCAAGGCCGGTCCCCATCTCGTCCTCGGTGTCGAGATAGGCCAGCAGCGCGGTCAGGCTGACAGCCCCGTCGATCGCCCGGAACTCGGCGACCGCCTTGACGAACAGATCGAGGTTGTCACGACGTGCGGCGGCCGCCGGGCTGACCGAAGAGGCCAGCTCGATGTCGATCCCGGTGACGTCGATGATCCGACGCACCAGGTCGAGGAGGGGCTCCCCGGCGTGGCCGCGCAGGGACCGGAGCTCATTGCGGAGCAGCCCGAACCGCTCCCGGGCGGCGGCCGAGTACGCAGCGTCACCGGGGTCGTCGAGCGCGTCGCACAACGAGGAGATCTCGGTGGGATCCGCCCCTTCGACCGCACCGGCCATCTGCTCCTCAAGGGTCAGCGTCGGGTCCTGTCCCGCCGCGGTGCCGGCCAGCTCCCGCGCACGTGAGCCGAGCAGCGCGAGGTCGCGTGGTCCGATCGCCCATCGCGGCCCGGTGAGCAGGGTCAGCAGGGCGGAGTTCGCGGTGAGGTCGTGCAACAGGGTCAGCGTGGCGACCACCTCGGCGACCTCGGGGAGGCGGAGCAGCCCCTTGAGCCCGACGATCTCGACGGGGATCTCCTTGGCCGACAGGGCATCGAAGACGTTGGCGGCATGCTGGTTGTCGCGGGTGAGGATGCCGATCTCGTTCCACTTGGGCTCCGCCATCGCGTCGTGGGTGGCCTGCACCTGGTCGGCCAACCACGTCAGCTCAGCGGCGTACGTCTCGTGCACGCAGGTGCGCACGTCTCCCTCGCCGGCTGTGTCGGCGGGCTCGAGGGACTGCACCTGCGGGAACTGGTCGAGCAGAGGCTCGGCCAGTCGATTGGCTACTTCGAGGATCCGCCGATCGGATCGTCGGTTGACCGTCAGCGGGAACACCCGCACCTCCTCACCGTCGGCGCGGGGGAAGTCGTGTCCGAAGCCGAGGATGTTGGAGACCGAGGCGCCGCGCCAGCCATAGATCGCCTGGTTCGGGTCGCCGACGGCAGTGACGGCGTGGCCCGAGGAGAACAGCTTCTTGAGCATCAGTGCCTGCGCCACCGAGGTGTCCTGGTATTCGTCGAGCAGCACGATCTTGTACTTGTCGCGCTCGGCAGCTCCCACCTCGGGATGCTCGTCGGCCAGGCGCGCCGCGAGGGCGATCTGGTCGCTGAAGTCCATCAGGCCCAGCTCGTCCTTCAGCCGGCGATAGGTCTCGACGAGGCCGAGCAACTCCTCCCGACGCTGCATCGCGTTGACCACGCGACGAGGCTCGGTCTTGGCGCGGGCGTTCTCGGCAGCGTCGGCGAACCTGGGCAGCTCACGCGCCTGGAAGGCCCGGACGTCCGCGGTGGCGGCGAGGTGCTCACTCATCGCCCCCTCGAGCCCGAGGATGTAGTTGACCACCGTGTCCGGGTGGTCGCTGAGCAGCTCGATCCGGCCCCCGTGCCGGCTGATCGCCCGTGCGGCCAACTGGTAGCGCGATGCGTCGGCCATCACCCGGGTGTCCGGTTCGTGCCCGATCCGCAGGCCATGCTCGGTGAGCAGGGAACTCGCATAGGCGTTGTAGGTCGCCACGGTCGGCTCAAGGGTCTCGGTGTCCCCATCGCCCGTCGATGACTCCGAGCCGGCACCGTGGCCGGCCTTGTCCAGGGAGTCCCGGATCCGGGTGGCCAACTCACGCGCGGCCTTGGTGGTGAAGGTGAGGCCGAGGATCTCGTCGGGGGCGACTCGTCCGGTCGCCACCAGGTAGACCACCCGCGCGGCCATCAGGGCCGTCTTGCCGGAGCCCGCACCGGCAATCACGACCGCGGGCTCGAGGTCGGAGGCGATCGCCTCCCACTGCTGCGGGCTGACCTGGAAGTTGGTGCCCATCACCCGCTGCAGGTCGGCGGGTGACTCGATGCGCACGGACTCACTCATGACAACACCGTCCCCGCGCCCTGGATGGGGCAGATCGCGGTGAAGGCGCATCGCTCACAGTGCTTGCCGGACTTTGCGGGAAACTCCTCCTTGCGGATCATTTCCACTGCCGACATCAGCTGCACCTCCACCGGGCGTCGCCCTTCCTCGTTCTCGGGCTGCCTGCCCTGGCTCTGTGTGTTGGTCTTGCCGTGGGCACCGTGGCGCAGCTGGACCAGCTCGGCGCCCCCGGGAACCGCCGGTGGGTTCTCCACCAGCCGGTCGACGGCGCCGTTCTCCACGGCCAGTTGGTAGAGCCCGAGCTGAGGGTGCACCTTGACCTCCTCGCCGGTCGGTTTGTACTTGCCCGTCTTGAGGTCGATCACCCAAACGGCTCCGTCCGCATCGAGCTCGAGCCGGTCGGCGAATCCACGCAGTGTCACCTTCTGGCCGTCGGGAAGGTCCACCTGCGCCGTGAGCTCCTGCTCGGTGGCCAGCAACGTGCGTTCGCGCGAGTCGTCTCCGTGCCAGGTCAGGAACCGGACCAGGGCCAGGCGCATCTCCTCGCGTTCCCGGGTGCCCGACCAGGGGGTGCGGAACGCGAGCCGGCCCCACACCCGGTCGACGTGGTCCATCAGCGCGTCGACCTCGCCGGGGTCGGCGGACAACTCACCCTTGGCGATCCGCTCGGCGAGGGCATGGACGAGGAGCCCGAAGCCCTGCGCCGATGTGGCCGCAGAAGCTCCTCCGGCTTCGCGCTCGAGGAACCAACGGGCGGGACACTCTTCCAGTGAGGTGAGTGCCGAAGCAGACAACGACACGGGCCGTTCCCCGGGGCGCACCGGGACCTCGGACGTCGTCGCGGCGCGGGTGCCCCACCAATTCGCAGGGTCAGCCGTCGGCACCAGCGCGCGCTCGCCCACCCGCTCCCGGGAGAGCCGCACCAGGCGACGCGCCGCAGCACCACGGAGCTCCTCGCTCGAGGCCGGGTCGGCGACGGTCCGGCGCAGTTCGGCGACCATGCCGGCCAACGAGAGCGGCCGTCGCGGGCGCCCCTGGATGTGGGGCGGGGTGCGAACCTGTGTCTCGTCGCCCGGTGGCAGGAGCTCCTGGATGAACCGTGACGGCTGCTCGCCGTCGTCGTCCGGCGACTTCACCGCAGTGACGACGAGTCGTGACCTAGCCCGGGTGCAGGCGACGTAGAAGAGGCGCCGTTCCTCCATGAGCCGCTCGCGCACGGTCACCGGCGGAAGCAGCCCGTCGGAGCCGATCCGGTCGGCCTGGAGCAGGGTGGCCCGGCGGCGCAGGTCGGGCCAGCCCTCCTCCTGGACGTGCGAGACGGCGACCAAGTCCCATTCCAGGCCCTTGGACCGGTGTGCGGTCAGCAACCGAACAGCGTCGCCACGCACCCCTCGATCCGCGAGAGTGTCGCCGGGCAGATCCTGTGCGGCGAGGGTGGCCAAGAAGGCCCCGACGCCGGTATGGCCCCGCTGTTCCTCGGCCTTCGCCGCTGCTTCGAACAACGCGCAGATGGCGTCGAGATCCCGATGGGCGCGTCGCGCCGCCGCTCCGCCGGCATCGATCTGCGAACGGAGCCGATGGGGCCAGTCCGTCCCGGACCACAGGGTCCAGAGCACTTCCTCGGCTGTGGCGCCACCTTCCAGCTGCCCCCGGGCCGCGCGGAGGAGTCGACCCAGCGCGCCAGCCCGCCCGGCCGCGGAGACGTCCATCCCGGCCAGGGAGTCGGGGTCCACCACGGCCGAGCGCAACAGCATCGCCGACGGACGTGGCGTCCCGCCCTCCTGGACCACGACCTCCTTGTCGCGGACTCGCAGCGCTCGGGCCAGCGCGCGCACGTCGCTCGCGTCAAGTCCAGCCAGGGGTGAGATCAAGAGGGCGTGCGCCTGTTCGGGATCGAGGTGGCCTTCGGAGTCCGGGTCCTCCTCGTCGAGGTTGACCACCGCCCGCAGCGCGTCGAGCAGAGGCATCACGGCTGGCTCGCGAACCAGGGGGGTGTCGTCACTGGCCACCTCCACCGGCACACCGGCAGCTCCGAGCGCACGGCGCAGCGCGGGAATGGAGGTGTGACCGGACCGGACCAGGACCGCCATCCGCGACCAAACGATCGCGTCCTCGAGGTGGGCGCGACGCAGGATGTCGGCCAGGTGCTCGGTCTCGGCCCGCGCAGTGTCGAAGGTGAGCACGTCGACGCGGCCCCTCCCCTGGGCGCCCGGTGCAACCACGGGCGCGGCCACCGGGTTGAGGAAGGCGTCTCGTGCCTCCACCGGAATCGTGCCGGCCAGGGAGAGTCGGCCAGCGACCCGCTGCGAGGCCAGCAGCAGATGTGGGCCGAAGCGTCTGGTGGTGCGCAACGCGACGACGTCGGCCGGTGCGCCCGACCGCGTCGGGAAGGCAGTCGGGAACTCAAGGATCCCGCGGACCTCCGCCCCGCGGAAGCCGTAGATCGACTGGTGCGGGTCGCCCACCACCGTGAGATCTCCGCCGTCACCGATCAGGGTGCGCAACAATGCGACCTGCCCGGGGTCGGTGTCCTGGTATTCGTCGACGAAGACGTGCTGGAACCGGGCGCGCAGCTCGTCGCGGTGACGCTCGGCCTCCTCGGCCGCACGCCGGATCAGGTCCGGATAGTCGATGGCACCCTGGAAGTCGAGGATCTTGAGATACTGGTCCAGGAACAGTCCCGCGGCCACGAACTCGGGGAGCCCCTCGGCCAGCCCGAGGTCGCGGAGTGCGACACCGTCCAGGCCCTTCTCCCGGGCCCTGGCCAGCACGCCCTGAACCTCACGGGCGAAGCCCCGGGTGTTCACCGCCCGACGCAGACCCTCGGGCCACGCCACCGACTCCGGGGCATCGCTCAGCAGCTCCTGAAGGACCACGTCCTGCTCTGGCGCCGAGAGCAGCTTCAGCGGGGCCTCATAGAGCTCGGCCGGCGCGTAGCGACGGATCAGGGCGTAGGCGAAGGAGTGGAAGGTCGACGACATCGTGGACGCCGTGGTCCGCCCCAGACGGGCGGTGACCCGGTCCCGCAGCTGCTCTGCGGCCTTGCGGGAGAAGGTCAGTGCGAGCACCGACTCGGCAGGGGCCCCGCGGTGCTCGATCCGGTCCACGATCGCTTCGACCAGTGTGGTGGTCTTGCCGGTCCCGGGGCCGGCAAGCACCAGCAGCGGACCACCTGGATGGTCGACGACCTTCTGCTGGAACTCGTCGAGTCGCGGCGCCGCCACTGGCTCCGCCGACGCGGTGTCCAGGTGGTACGTCGTGACCGGACGCGTGGGCTGGGGAGTCATGGGGAGAGCCAATCATCCGGCACCGACATCCGACTCACGGCTGCCAGAAGGCCGCCCGGAGATCCACGTTCCCAGAGCACCGCAGCGGCGTGCCCTCCGCGAGGTAGGCCTGCCGCGCCTCGTCGCTGTGGCTCGGCGGCAACGAACCATCGGCACGCACCACGCGCCACCACGGCACCGGCCCGCCGTGCATCGCCATCACGTTGCCGACCATCCGGGGGCCGCCGTAATCGAGTGCGGCACCGACCAGCTCGGCCACCGCCCCGTACGTCGTCACCCGGCCGCGCGGGATCCGCTCCACCGTGGACAGCACCGCTTCGACGTAGTCCTCACGCACGAGCGCAGGATAGCGGGGGCACGTGGCCCTGCGGCGACCCTGGCGACGGGACGGAATGCCCCGGACGGCCTTGGACGGCCTTGCACGGGGCCGTGCGGGGCAACGAACGTGGTCTCAGCCTCGAACCACCGATCTCTCACCTGCTCGCGAAGGCGTCGATCGGTGGATCGCAGCTCAGTAGTCCGGCTGGCTCGGGTCGATCTGGTTGACCCACGCCACCACGCCGCCACCGACGTGGACGGCGTTGTCGTAGCCGGCGCCCTTGAGGACGGCGAGGGCCTCGGCCGAGCGCACTCCCGACTTGCAGTGGAGGACGACTTGCTTGGCCGAATCAACTGGCGGCAGCTGCTCGAGCGCATTTCCGTTGAGGAACTCACCCTTGGGGATCAGCACCGAGCCGGGAATCTGGTTGATCTCGTACTCGTTGGGCTCGCGCACATCGACCAGGAGGAAGTCGTCGCCACCGTTGTCCTTCTCCTTGATCATCTGCTCGAGCTGGCTGACCGAGATCGTCGAGCCGGCAGCCGCGTCTGCGGCCTCACTGGAGACGGCGCCGCAGAAGGCGTCGTAGTCGATCAGCTCGGTGACCGTGGCGTTCTCGCCACAGAGGTCACAGTTGGGGTCCTTGCGAACCTTCAGCTTGCGGTACTCCATCTCGAGCGCGTCGTAGATCATCAGCCTGCCGACCAGCGGCTCGCCGATGCCGGTGAGCAACTTGATCGCCTCGTTGACCTGGATGGAGCCGATCGCGGCGCACAGGACACCGAGCACGCCGCCCTCGGCGCAGGAGGGGACCATTCCCGGCGGCGGCGGTTCGGGGTAGAGGCAGCGGTAGCAAGGGGCCTGCGCCGAGGAGCCGTCCTCCTTGACCGCATGCGGCCAGAAGACGGAGGCCTGGCCGTCGAAGCGGTAGATTGAACCCCAGACGTAGGGGATCTTCAGGAAGTACGCCGCGTCGTTGACCATGTAGCGGGTGGCGAAGTTGTCCGTGCCGTCGAGGATCAGGTCGTAGCCCTCGAAGACGCCCATCACGTTGCCGTTGTCGAGGCGACCCTCATGGATCACGACGTTGACGTGAGGGTTGATCTCCTTGATCGAGTCGCGGGCAGACTCCGACTTCGGGCGACCGATGTCGGCCTGGCCATGGATCACCTGGCGCTGCAGGTTGGACTCATCGACCTCGTCGAACTCGGCAATACCGATGGTCCCCACCCCGGCCGCGGCCAGGTAGAGCATGGCGGGCGACCCGAGGCCACCGGCTCCGATCACCAGCACCTTGGAGTTCTTGAGCCGCTTCTGGCCGGTCATCCCGACATCGGGAATGATCAAGTGCCGGCTGTAGCGGCGGACCTCGTCAATGGTCAGCTCGTCGGCTGGATCCACGAGAGCGGGATAGGACACGGAAACTCCTCAGCGGGGGCAATCGTCTTGTCAACGGCCTCAACACCGGGGGCCACGTTCATGTTCCCCCGCTGTGCCGAAGCACTTCGACATGTCCCGTCATCCGGACGCAGACTCGCACCGACTGGCGGGTAGGCTGCGAGTTCGTGCGGACGATCGCCCGCACGAACAGGACGATGAGGAGCACCAAAGGTGAGTGGGCAGCACGATCTCGATGAGGGGCGTCCACGAGGCGTGCGCATGCCGCGCAAGGCGCGGCGCATCCAGTTGCTCGAATCCGCGCTGGAGGTCTTCGTAGCGCACGGATACCACTCCGCCGCGATGGACGAGATCGCCGACCGTGCCGGCGTCTCCAAGCCGGTCCTCTACCAGCACTTCCCGGGCAAGCTCGAGCTCTACCTGGCGCTGCTCGACACCGCCTGCGACACGATCATCGAGAAGTGCCGCCTGGCCCTGGTGTCCACCGAGGACAACAAGGAGCGTGTGGCTGCCACCATCGACGCCTTCTACGACTACGTGGGCGCCGAGTCCGGAGCCTTCCGCCTCGTCTTCGAGTCCGACCTGACCAACGAGCCGGCCGTGCGCGAGCAGGTGGAGCGGGTCACCCAGGAATGCGCCTCGCTGATCGCCGAGGTGATCCACGATGACACCGGCCTGCCCGCGGCCGCCTCCCACCTGCTCGCGGTCTCCCTGGTGGGAATGGCACAGGTCAGCGCGCGGTTCTGGCTCAACGAGAGTTCCGGTATCAGCCGGGACGACGCCTCGATGCTGATCTCCAGCCTTGCCTGGCGAGGCATCCGCGGATACCCGCTCACCGACTGATCCCGCACATTCGCGGAAGAGAACACCCACCCACGAACAGGAAGGACCCCCGACATGGAGGTCAAGATCGGAATCCAGCAGGCTGCCCGCGAACTCGTCGTCGAGGTGGACGACGAGACCGACAACCTCGAGAAGCTGGTCACCAAGGCTGTGGCCGACGATGGAGTCCTGGCCCTGACCGACGCCAAGGGGCGCCGGGTTCTGGTCCCCGCTGCCCGGCTCGCCTACGTGGAGATCGGCACCGGTACGCCGGGCACGGTCGGCTTCCGCTCCTGACCATCGGCGCCCGCCGTGGACCTTCTGGACATCCTGATAGCCCTCGTCGGAGGAACTGTGGTGGGTGTCCTGGCCAAGGCCGTCGCACCCGGTGAACGCGAACAGATCCCGCTCTGGCTGACGGTGCTGTGTGGTGTCGGCGGCGTTGTCGCCGGGACCTACGCCTACGGACTCTTCTTCAACCCCGAGACCGCCGGCTTCGACTGGTGGCGCCACATCTGGCAGGTCGTGATGGCCGTCGGGCTCGTCATGCTCGCCGCGCGCGTCACCGGCCGGTCCCGGACCTGAGGGGCCCGGAGCCGGCCGGCACGGCGAACCGACTCAGCATCGATCGATCGATCTCTCGCCAGATGCGCGCCGGCGTCGATCGGTGGCTCGAGGCTCAGTCGACCGGCTGGCTGACCCCGAGCGGGTCCTGCTCGTCGTGCTTGGCCACAGTCGTCCGCAGCTCCGCCCCGGGCATCCGCCAGATCGCGATCAGGCTGACGACGGCGAGCACCCCGGCGACCACGAAGATGTAGCCGGTGCTGTCGCCGTAGGCATGCCGGACGATGGTCAACATCGGCTCCGAGAGGGCCTCGAGGTCCAAGGACCCACCACCGGCATCACCCTTGGGCGCCGGCAGGCCTTCGGCCCGCATCCCGCTGGCGATGTGGTCGCCGACCCGGTTGGTGAGGATCGCGCCGAGGACGGCGATCCCGATGGTGCCGCCCAGGGAGCGGAAGAAGCTCACCACGCCGCTGGCCGCGCCGATGTCCCGGACGTCGACGGTGTTCTGCACGACCAGGACGAGGTTCTGCATCATTGACCCCTGGCCCAGGCCCATCAGGACCATGAAGATGCTCAGGTGCCAGATCGGCGTGCTGTGGCTCGTGAAACCCATCAGTCCCAGTCCGGCGATCAGCATGAACGAGCCTGTGATCATGTAGCGCTTCCAATAGCCCGTCCGGGTGATCAGCTGTCCCGAGGCCGTCGCACCGATCATGCTGCCCAGGATCAGCGGGAGCATCAGCAGGCCGGCCTGGGTCGGCGAGAAGCCTTGGGCGACCTGGAAGAACTGGCTGAGGAACACCGTGGCGCCGAACTGGGCGATGCCCACCGCGATGCTGGCGATGATGGCCAGCATCGTCGTCTTCTCCATCACGATCTTGGGCGGCACCAGCGGTTCGGGGTGCTTGCGCTCCACGACCACCAGGGCGGCGATGGCCACCACGGCCGGGACGAGGAAGAGCGCGGTCTCGGTGGAGAGCCAGCCGAAGTCGCGTCCTGCGAAGGAGACCCAGACGAGGGGCAGGCTGGCGGCGATCGAGATCAGGATCGCGCCGAGCCAGTCGATGTGCACAGGGCGACGCAAGGTCTGGAGGTGCAGGAACTTCTGGATCATCACCACTCCCCCCAGGGAGATCGGCACCGCAACCCAGAAGCACCAGCGCCAGCCGACCGTGTCGACGAGGAACCCGCCCAGGAGCGGTCCGGAGACAGTGGCGACCGCCATTACCGACGCCATGTATCCGGTGTAGCGACCACGCTGGCGGGGCGGAATGATCGAGCCCATGATCGCTTGTGTGAGCGCCACGATGCCGCCCATGCCGAGCCCTTGGAGGCCACGCGCAGCGAGCAACTCCGGCACGTTCTGGGCGAAGCCGGCGCAGAGCGAACCGACCAGGAATACGAGTCCGGCGAGCTGGACGAGACGCTTCTTGTCGAACAGGTCCGAGAGCTTGGACCAGATCGGGCTGCTCACGGTCATCGCCAGCAGGCTCGCGGTGACCACCCAGGTGTAGGAGGTCTGGGTCCCCTGGAGGTCACCGATGATCGTGGGGAGCGCGGTGCTGACGATCGTGGCGCTGATCATCGCGACGAAGAGCATCGACAGGAGGCCGGTCAGGACCTCGAGGATCTCCTTGTGGCTCATGTCCGGTTCGGTGTACTTGGTGCTGCGCTCAGTCATGCAGTTCCTCAGGCTTCTTGGGCTTGGAGCGTGTGCAGGTCGCGGCCGCCCAGGGCAGGCGCGATGTGGTCGGACACCTCGTCGAGCAGGGCGGCAGCCCGGCTCACCTTGGCCGTGTCCCAGTCGGTGAACTGCGAGCGCATCCCGGCGACGTACGCCTCACGGATCGCTCGCAGCCGACTGTCCCCGGAGTCGGTGAGCCTGATCAGCTCCGCCCGGCCGTCGTCGGGGTCCTTCCGGCGCACGACCAGCCCCTCCTCGGTCAGCGAGACCAGTTGGCGACTGATCACCGACGCGCCGATGCCCAGGTGTTCGGCGATGCACCCCGGCCGCGAGTCGCCGTATTCCTTGAGCGTGCGGAGGATCGTGATGTCGCTGCGCTTGAGGTTGCCCGGCAGCTGCACCCACAGGTGCCCGGTGGACCGGACCATCCGGTTGAACCGGAAGAGGCTGACGGCGAACTCCTCGAACGCGTCGGAACTTGCGACTTGCTTGACCATGTCAACCATTGAACAACAATTGCTTTCGTCAAACAACTACTCATCGCAGTGACATGCCCCACCCAACCGGACGATCACTTCGGGGCCGGCCGGGGACGCTATCAGCGGGCGGTCAGTGCGCCAGCCCGAGTTCCTCCATGCGTTCGGCATGACGCACGGTCAGGCGGTTGAACATCCGCCCCAGCGCGGCCAGGTCCATCCCAGGACGGTCCACTCCCCCGGCCAGCAGCGCCGAGAGCGCGTCGTGATCGGCGGCGACCCGCTGTGCCTGGGTGAGTGCCTCCCCCATCAGGCGACGGCCCCACAGGGCCAACGGTCCTCCCACGCGGTGGTCCTGCTCGATCGCGCTGCGGACGCGGTCGACCACGAACTCGCTGTAGGTGGTGTCACCGAGCGAGGTCAGGATCAGGTCCCGGGTCTCCACGTCCACGTGGGCAGCGATCTCCCGGTAGAAGTCGCGGGCGAGACCGTCACCGACGTACGCCTTGACCAGTCCTTCGAGCCAGTTGGACGGCGAGGTGTGGTCGTGGAAGGAGTCGACCGCGACCCGGAACGGCGCCATCGCCTCGAACGCGTCGGCGCCCAGCGCCTCGAGCCGGTCACGGAGCTTGATGACGTTGCCGAACTCGGCACTGGCCATTGCTGCGAGCGCGACCTTGTCCTCCAGCGAAGGCGCCAGCTTCGAGTCGTCCGCCAGACGCTCGAAGGCCGCGATCTCGCCATAGGTGATCACTCCCAGGAGGTCCACCACCGCAGCTCGATAGGTTGGATCAGAGAACGCAACGCCTTCGGGCCCGGTTGGCGATTCAGTCATGTCGCCAGCCTACCGATAGACTCAGCGCTATTGCGTGTCGCGACCGAGTTCGTGACCCCACTACGGCACCACCGCCACGACCGCGACCAGCGCGTCGCAACTGATCGAGAGTGCCGGCGCATGTGCGCGGCAGGTCCAGCTTCTGGAGTCGGCCGCACAGACCTACTCACGGAAGTGAACATCTTGACGACATTCAAAGAGCTCGGGGTTCTGCCCGAGATCACCGGCGCCCTCGAGCGCGCCGGAATCACCACGCCCTTCCCGATCCAGGAGATGACCCTCTCGGTCGCCCTGCTCGGCACCGACCTCATCGGCCAGGCCCGCACCGGCACCGGCAAGACCCTTGCTTTCGGCATCCCCGTGCTGCAGCGCACCGTCGCCGCGCACGACGCCGACTACGCCGAGATCGCCCAGGGCAAGCCCCAGGCGCTCATCGTGGCCCCGACCCGCGAGCTCGCCCTCCAGGTCTCCAAGGACCTCCAGCTGGCCGGCAAGGACCGCGGCATCCGTGTCCTCACCGTCTACGGCGGCGTCGGCTACGACCAGCAGCTCGACACCCTCGCGAGCGGCGTCGACGTCGTCGTCGGCACCCCTGGTCGCTTGATCGACCTGGCCAACCGCCGCGCCCTGGACCTCTCCCACGCCAAGTCCGTGGTCCTCGACGAGGCCGACGAGATGCTCGACCTCGGGTTCCTCCCCGACGTCGTGCGCCTGCTCTCGATGACCCCCGAGACACGCCAGACCATGCTCTTCTCGGCGACCATGCCGGCCGCGATCGTCTCCCTGGCCCGGACCCACATGCGCCACCCGATGAACATCCGCGCGGAGTCCAGTGAGGACAACCAGACCGTCCCGGCCACCGCGCAATTCATCTACCAGGCCCACGACCTCGACAAACCCGAGATCATCGGCCGCATCCTGCAGGCCGACGACGCCGACAAGTGCATCGTTTTCACCCGCACCAAGCGCCAGGCCCAGCGGATCGCCGACGACCTCGCCGAGCGTGGGTTCAACTCCAGCCCGCTGCACGGCGACATGCAGCAGTCCTCACGTGAGAAGGCGATGACCCGGTTCCGCGAGGACAAGTTGAAGGTCCTCGTCGCCACCGACGTGGCGGCGCGGGGCATCGACGTCGCCGGCGTGTCCCACGTCATCAACTACACCTGCCCGGAGGACGAGAAGAACTACGTCCACCGGATCGGTCGCACCGGCCGCGCCGGCGCCACCGGTGTCGCGGTCACGTTCGTCGACTGGGCCGACATCACCCGGTGGAAGGTCATCAACAAGGCCCTGGAGCTCCCCTTCGAGGAGCCCCAGGAGACCTACTCCACCTCGGACCACCTCTACACCGACCTCGGGATCCCGACCGGCACCAAGGGCCGTGTGGTCGACCCTGCCCCGGTCGAGCGCAAGCCCAAGCCGGCGCGCTCCGGCGAGAAGAACGGCTCCTCGGACAGCTCCGGGGCCCGCCGCGCGCCCCGCAAGCGGAACCGCAACCGTCGCCGCACGCGTGGCGGCGAGGTCGTCAAGAGCGACTGACGACCCCCGGTCCACACCTGCAGGCCCCGATCAGCCTCGGCTGGTCGGGGCCTGATGTGTTTGCGACCACGACCGCTCCGCCAGGTGTCGGGGTCGGGGTCAGATCACAACGACGGTGGTTCCGATCGGCGCGAACTCCCACAGCGCGCGTGCGTCAGACTCCTCCTGACGGATACAGCCGTGCGAGAGCGGGGTGCCCAGCTCCTTCTTGGTCTGCACCAGCTCGCCGTCGTCGATCGGGATGTCGTGGAAGCCGATCGCGGCATTGTCGCCCCGGGTGAAGCGGACGAACCACTTCATTGTCCCCGAGTCGTCGATCCCGTAGGCCTGCTCGGAGCGCGAGTAGACGGCGTACGTCCCGGGCTCGAGGTTGTCGTAGACGCTGCCCGAGACGAGGTAGCTGCGCTCGACCTCGTCGTCCTCGTCCAGCAGCCAGACTCGCTGCGACTCCTCGCTGAAGACGATCCGCCTGCCCTCGCCGGAGTTCTCCGGCGCCACCTTGCCGGAGGCCCTGAGCACGGGGGCTGGCGCAACCTCTTTGGCCTCATCCGAGAGGCGGCGGTCCAGACGCGACTCGCGCGACGTGCGCACCGGGGAGCTCGACGCATCGGCAGCGTCGTCTCCCCTGTTGTCGGCAATCGGAGCGCTGAGGGCCGCGGCGTCGCTGCCGCTGGCCTGCTCCGCGCTCTGCGGGATGATGCCGAGTCCGCCCAGCAACGCGACCGCAGTCACCAGCACCGAAGCACCGGCGGCGGCCACCCGCCCGTAGCGGGGCCGCACGTCCTCGAGACGGTGTCGACTCACGGGGCAGTCACCGCTTCTTCGCCCGCTTGCTGCGAGCGACCAGGTTGACGGCGACCTCACGGTAGGCACGCGCTCCCTTGCTGCTCCTGCTGGTCGCCAGGATCGACCGGCCAGCGGCAGGCGCTTCGGCGAACTTGATCGTCTTGGGGATCGGCGGCTCGATCACGTCGAGGTCGTAGGTCTCGGAGATAGTCTCCAGAACGGTGCGGGAGTGGTTGGTGCGACCGTCGAAGAGCGTCGGCAGCACGCCCCAGACCTTGAGCTTGCGGTTGGTGAACCTGCGGACGTCGTGGACGGTGTCGAGCAGCTGGCCGACCCCCCTGTGGGACAACGTCTCGCACTGGAGCGGGATCACCACGCCTTGGGCGGCGGTCAGAGCAGCCACGGTCAGGACACCCAGCGACGGTGGACAGTCGAGCAGGATCCAGTCGTAGTCGACGCTCTCCTCAAGGTCCTCCAGTGCCGCCTTGATGACGTGCTCCCGACCTGTGCGCGTCAACAGGTCAGCCTCAGCCCTGGCGAGCTCGATCGTGGCCGGCAGGAGGTCCACCCCGTCCTCGGTCGCGAGGATGACCTCGGTCGCGTCGGTGCCCTTGGTGAGCACATGGTGGACCGAGAGGTCGAGGTCCTCGGGATCGATGCCGAGGGAGAACGTGAGACATGCCTGCGGGTCGAGGTCGACCAGCAGCACCCGATGGCCTGACTCGGCCAGAGCCGCACCGAGCGAGGCAACGGTGGTGGTCTTGGCGACTCCGCCCTTCTGGTTGGCAATCGCAAGTGTCGTGGAGGTCATCGGAGTCCATCATGCCCGACGAAGGGGGCAGAACTCGCGCCGACTCCACAACCACGGACATGTGTTTCCACACTCAGCGGGTGAGCACCTCCGGAGTGCCGCGTCCCGAAGCCCCCGCGGCAGCTCGGGCCCGCTCGAGGAGACGGTCGAACTCCTCGGGATCAGTGGTGTTGCAGCCGAGTTCGTGGTTGACCTTCCCGGCACCGTGGTGGTCGCTGGAGCCAGTCACGACAAGGTCCAGGTTGCGCGCGATCCCCCGCAGTGCCGTGCGGGAGGAGGCGTCGTGATCCTGGTGGTCGACCTCGATGCCGCTCAGCCCCACCTCCAACAGATGGGCGAACGCCGCCTCGTCGAGGTCCTCAGCGCGGCCACGTCCCCACGGGTGCGCCACGACGGTGACTCCACCGGCCCCGGCAACCGTTGCGATCATCTCCTCCAGCGGAGCCGCATACCGGTTCACGTAGGCGGGGCGTCCGGGGTTGAGGTATTTCGCAAAGGCCTCCTTCCGGTCGACGACCACGTCGAGGTCGATCAGGGCGTCGGCGACATGGGGCCGCCCGACCGCGGCCGGGTCACCGGCCAGCCGGTGGACGTCGTCCTCCGCGATGTCGATGCCGATCCCCTGCAGCCGCTCGACGATGCCGGGAACGCGGCCGTTGCGCCCATCCAGGATCCTGACCAACCCCTGGACCAGGGGCTCGTACGTCGGGTCGGGCAGGTAGCCGAGCAGGTGCACTCCCTTGCCGCGAAACTTGGTGCTGATCTCCATCCCTCGCACGAGCGTGATCGACACGTCGTACGCCGCCCGCTCGGCCTCGGCCCACCCGGCACAGGTGTCGTGGTCGGTGATCGCGACGACGTCGAGCCCGGCGGCGCTGGCCGCCCGCATCAGCTCCGCCGGGGTCTGGGTCCCGTCGCTTGCGCGTGAATGGGTGTGGAGATCGATACGCACAGGTGCAGCCTAGTGCCGTCGGCGCAATGTGCTGGGCGACTCACCACGAGGGCGGGGGTCCTCCGAACGGCAGCTCGAGCAGGGGGACCCCCATCCCGGACACGTCGGCGAGTCGCCAGTCGGTGCGCAGCAGCATGATCGCCGACGCCGGCCGGATCACCAGCCACAGCCAGCGACCGCCTGCCTCACCGGCCACGACGCTGCGGTCCACGCCGGCCTCCTCGGCAGTCCCGATCGCCCACAACGGGACGGACTGGGAGTCGATCCGCACCCGTACCGTGGGCGGGCTGCCAGCGATCTCTGCCCCCGGGTCGGAGTGGACGGTTCCGGCGCACCGGGCGCCGAGCCCGATCCCCGGTTCCTCGCTGACCACGACAACCTCGACAGGGCCGTCGTGCTCGGTCACTCCGGCCACAGCCGTGAGCGTCGCCTGGGCGCCCTTGTCCGCCGTCACGACGCCGAAGTCCGTGACCCGCCACGCTGGGCGCATCGGCCAGGGCAGGTAGGTCGGAAACCCCTCCGCACGGCCCAGGTGCGCCCCGAAGGCGTCGTAGGACGACTCGGACGTGCGCCACAGGGGCGGGACCGTGCCGTGATGGGAGCAGGCCCAGATGCCGCCCGACTCGGTGACCGCAGAAGGGCAACGTGGACACAGCGGTCTCAGCGGCACCTTCCTACGGTGCGATGCACGCGTCGTCGCGTCAAGAGTTCCAGCGACCAATCACCGGGACGTCGCGCTCGTGGGCGAGGACCGAGACGGTCGACGTGTCGAGCCGGAACAGGCGACCGTCGGTGACCGGCAGGCCCAGCCACCGGGCGGTGAGCGCCCGCAACGAGTGCCCGTGGGCGAAGGCGAGACAACGGCCCCCCTCCGCACGGACACGGGCAACGACCCGGTCCAGCCGGGCGGAGACCTGCCGGGGCGTCTCGCCGCCTGGCGAGGGATGGGTCCAGACCGTCCAGCCGGGCACGGTCTCGCGGATCTCGTCCGTGGTGATGCCCTCATAGTCGCCGTAGTCCCACTCCACCAGATCCGCGTCGACCTCGGCGTCGGCGAAGCCGGCGAGGTCGGCGGTCCGGTGCGCGCGCTTCCGCGGACTGGTCAGGGTGAGCCGGAAGTCGACCCCGGCCAGGAGCGGGGCCAGGCTCTCGGCGACCTCGACACCATGCTCGGTCAGCGGCAGGTCTGTGAACGACGTGTGGCGGTGGTCTCGACTCCACTCCGTCTCGCCGTGGCGCACCAACCAGAGTTCAGACTTCTCCTGGAACATGGGGCCACTGTGGCATGCGGATCCCCGCGGCCGTGGCATTCTCACCGCATGACGATTCCCCCGGACCTGCGCCGCGCACGCCTCGCGACCGTCGGTGCGTTCCTGGCCCAGGGCATGGTCTTCATCAGTCTGACCACCCGGCTCCCGGACATCCAGGAACGCTGGAACCTGTCCGAAGCCATGCTCTCCGTGCTGCTGCTGATGATGGTGCTGCTCGCCGGTGCAGGTTCCGCGCTCGCCGAAGCCCTGGCCCGCACGCGGCCGAGCGCGATGGTGTTGCGTCTTGGCCTGCTGGTGATCACCGCCGCGCTTCCGGTGATCGCGCTCGCCGGAGCCCTGCCCGTGTTCATCGCCGGCCTCGCGACGTACGGCGTGGGGCTGGGCCTGGTCGACGCCGCCGGCAACATGGCGGCCGTCGCCGTCGAGCACAAGTACGGCCGCACGATCCTGCCGTCCTTCCACGGCGCCTGGACCCTCGGTGGCGTGCTGGGGGCCGCGACCACCCTGGCCCTGGGCGACGTCGGTCTCCATGTGGTCGCCCTGGTGGCGGTGATCCCGCTGTTGGTGGCGCTGGGCCCATTCCTTCCGCGGGTCGGCGACCCGCAGGTCGGAGCCACGGATGTGGATGTTCCGTGGCGCCCGATCCTGCTCGTGGGCCTGGGCATGGTGCTCTTCTACATGGTCGACACGGCCTCGACGACATGGGGGCCGACGTACCTCGACAACACCTTCCCGACGCCGCAGCGTTGGGTGGCGCTGGCGCCCTTCCCCTATCTGCTCTCCACCCTGGTCATGCGGCTGGCCGGTGACCGGCTCGTCGAACGGTTCGGCACGACGATCGTGCTGCGCACCGGCGGGTTGCTGGCCGCTGCGTCGCTGGCCGTGATCGTGGCCGCGCCGGTCTGGCCCGTCGCGGTGGTCGGGTTCACCCTGCTGGGCTTCGGCGTCGCGGTGATCGCACCGCTGAGCTTCTCCGCAGCTGCCCGGATCGCCGGCGGCGAGGATGTCCCGCCGGAGCTGCGCCAGGCCAGGGTGGATGCGGTGATCGGCCGGTTCAACCAATTCAACTATGTCGGCGCGCTGCTCGGCTCGGTGCTCACCGGGCTGGTCGGCGCCGACTCACTGCGCGTCGGGTTCGCCGTGCCCATGGTGCTGATCCTGGCGATCCTGCCACTGGCCAGGGCGTTCGCGCCGCCACAGCCCCGCCGAGTCGGGGGGCGCCCCTCACACCCGGGGGGTGGGGGGGTGCGGCCCGGGGGGCGCGGGCGGGGAGGAACGACCCCACCCAGCC
>JAKDNC010000305.1 GCA_030452025.1 Nocardioides sp.
TGCAGCGTCATCGTCGACTACGCCCACAAGCCGGACGCTGTCGAGGCCGCGTTGCGAACCCTGCGCCCCCTGACCCACGGCCAGCTGATCATCGTGCTGGGTGCGGGTGGGGACCGTGACCTGGGCAAGCGCCCGGTGATGGGCGAGATCGCAGCCCGACTTGCCGATGTCTTCATCGTCTCCGACGACAACCCGCGCTCGGAGGACCCAGCCGCGATCCGGGCCGAGATCCTTGCAGGGACCCACGAGGGACGCGCCGAGGTGGTGGAGGTCCCCGGTCGTCGCACAGCGATCCGTGAGGCGCTGCGTCGTGCAGCCTTCGGGGACATCGTGCTGGTCGCCGGCAAGGGCCACGAGACCGGGCAGGAGATCGCCGGCGTGGTGCATCCCTTCGACGACCGCGAAGTCATCAAGGAAGAGGCACTTCGATGATCCCGATGACGCTGGACGAGATCGGCCGGGTCGTCGGTGGCACGCTCGCCGACGCCAACGGCGCAACCACCGTCACCGGCGCGGCCTTCCTCGACAGCCGGCATGCCGAGCCCGGTGGTCTCTTCGTCGCGGTGGCCGGCGAACGGGTCGACGGGCACGAGTACGCCGCAGCTGCGGTCGCCTCCGGTGCAGCGGCCGTGCTGGGCGCCCGACCCACCGGCGTACCCACGGTCGTGGTCACCGACCCGCGCGCTGCCTGGGCAGAACTGGCCCGTCACCTCATCGATTCCCTGCCCGACCTGACGGTCCTGGCCCTGACCGGTAGCCAGGGCAAGACCGGGACCAAGGACTACCTCGCCCAGATCCTCGCCGCGGCCGGGCCCACGGCGGCCACCGTCGGCAACCTCAACAACGAGATCGGGGTCCCGCTCACGGTGCTGACCGCTCGGCGCGACACCCGGTTCCTCGTGGTCGAGATGGGCGCCCGGGGGATCGGCCACATCGCGTTCCTCTGCAAGATCGCGCCGCCGCAGATCGGCGCCGTGCTCAACGTGGGGACGGCCCACTTGAGCGAGTTCGGTTCCCGCGAGGCGATCGCCCGGGCGAAACGCGAGATCCTCGAAGCGCTGCCGGCAGAGGGGGTCGCCGTGGTCAACGCCGACAACGAGTTCACTGCTGCCATGGCCGGCCGGGGACCGGCCTCGACGATGACCTTCGGCGAGGCCCCCGGATCGGACGTCACCTGGCGGGACGTCTCGTACGACGACCTGGGACGTCCGACGGCAGAGTTCGACATCGCGGGGGAGCGGGCCCGGATCTCGCTCACCCAGGCCGGCGAACACCAGCTCCACAACGCCGCCGCAGCAGCAGCGATGGCTCATGCGGCCGGTGTGGGCGTCGCCACGATCCGGCATGCCCTCGAGGAGGCCACCAGCCTGTCGCGCTGGCGAATGTAGCTCGACGAGCTCGCCGACGGGACCGTCGTGGTCAACGATGCCTACAACGCCAACCCCGCCTCGATGGACGCAGCGATCAGCGTGGCCACCGCGATCTCCACCCGCCGCGGGTCGCGCAGCATCGCGATCCTGGGGGAGATGAAGGAGCTCGGCGAGTCCTCCGAGGTGGCCCACGTCGGCGTCGGTGAGGCTGCGGCCCGGGCCGGAGTCGACGTACTCATCGCGGTCGGGGAGGCCGCCGCGGTGATGCTCGAGGGAGCCGCGCACGTCACAGATTGGCTTGGCACGGCCGTGTCCGTGCGGGATCGGGACTCGGCTCTGGCATGGTTGCACGCGAACCAGCTCGCAGGTGACGTCGTCTTGGTGAAGGCTTCGCGCGCCGCGGAACTCGAGTGGGTGGCCCAGAACCTGATCGACCCCAAGAATCTGACTGACCCTGAGGAGCAACGAGAATGAGAGCGATCCTGCTCAGTGGCGCGTTCTCGCTGATCATCTCCCTGGTCGGCACCCGCTACGCGATTCAGCTGCTCTCGGCCAAGGGGTACGGCCAGGAGATCCGCGAGGACGGGCCCACCACGCATCACACCAAGCGTGGCACTCCCACCATGGGTGGCACGGTCATCATCCTGGCCGCAGTGCTCGGCTATGCCTTCGCCAAGGTGTTGACCCGTGACCTGCCCACGGCCTCGGCGCTGCTGTTGCTCTTCCTGTTCGTCGGGCTGGGCCTGGTCGGATTCCTCGATGACTTCATCAAGATCTACAAGCAGCGCAACCTGGGTCTGCGCAGCAAGGCCAAGATGATCGGGCAGACGCTGATCGCCGTGGTCTTCGGGGCACTTGCGCTTTCGCCGTGGCTCGAGGACGACCGTGGCACCACACCCGCCTCACAACACATCTCGTTCATCCGCGACACCGGTTTCGTGCTTCCGGCAGTCCTCGTCGTGCTGCTGATCTGGATCATCGTGACCGGGACCAGCAACGCGGTGAACCTCACCGACGGGCTGGACGGGCTTGCGGTAGGTGCGTCGATGATGGTCTTCGGTGCCTACACGTTCGTCAACATCTGGCAGAACAATCAGTGGTGCGGCCAGCCTGACATCACCTATGGCCGCTGCTACGAGGTCCGTGACCCGCTCGACCTGGCGATCATTGCGGCGGCAGTCACCGGCGCATGTTTCGGTTTCCTGTGGTGGAACGCCTCACCCGCACAGATATTCATGGGTGACACCGGGTCTCTCGCGCTGGGTGGCGGCCTGGCCGGCCTGGCGATCCTCACCCGCACCGAGCTGCTTCTGGTGGTCCTGGGCGGGCTCTTCGTCATGGTGACGCTGTCGGTGATGATGCAGGTCACCTACTTCAAGGCGACCCGGCGGATCACCGGCGTCGGCAGACGCATCTTCCGGATGACCCCGATCCACCACCACTTCGAGATGCTCGGGTGGGAGCAGGTCACCGTGGTCATCCGGTTCTGGATCATCACCGGCCTGTGCGTGGCCACCGGCCTCGGAATCTTCTACGCCGAATGGGTGGCCGGAACCTGATGGCCGGCCTCGACGACCTGGGGCGCAATGACTCCTGGGACGAAGTCCGTGCTGCCGTGGCCGGCTTCGGGGTCTCCGGCTTCGCGGCCGCGGACAACCTGCTGTTCCTGGGCGCACGCGTGATCGCGATGGATGAGAAGGGCGAGGGCAAGGGGGAGCAGGCCGAGCTCCTGCGCAGCCTTGGTGGTGACATCCGGCTCGGCGCAGGAACCACCGCCACGCTGCCCGACGACATCGACGTCCTGGTCACCTCACCCGGCTGGAGCCCCAACGCGCCGCTGCTCGCCCAGGCGCGCGAGCGTGGCGTACCCATCTGGGGCGAGGTGGAGCTCGCCTGGCGTCTGCGTGACCCGGCGAATGCCGCGCCCTGGCTGGCGATCACCGGCACCAACGGCAAGACCACCACGGTCCAGATGCTCGACTCGATTCTCCGGGCCGCGGGGCTGCGCAGCGTCGCGGTCGGCAACGTCGGCCGGCCGATCGTCGAAGCGGTCATGGACCCTGAGCCGTACGACGTGTTCGCGGTCGAGCTGTCCAGCTTCCAGCTCCACTACACCGACTCGATGGCTGCCGAGTCGGCCGTCGTCCTCAACGTCGCCGAGGATCACCTCGACTGGTACGACGGTGAGAACGCGATGGCCGACTACGCCGCGGACAAGGGCCGGGTCTTCGAGCGGGTCGAGCGGGCGTGTGTCTACAACGCCGCCGACAGCCTCACCGAGGACCTCGTCCGCGAGGCAGACGTTCAAGAGGGTGCCCGCGCGATCGGGTTCACCCTCGCAATGCCTTCGGTTGGGATGCTCGGCATCGTCGAGGACATGCTGGTCGACCGGGCTTTCATCGAGCAGCGCGAGAGCAGCGCCGCCGAACTGTGCACCATCACCGACCTGGCCTCCCCGGCACCGCACTTCGTTGCCAACGCCCTCGCCGCGGCCGCACTGGCCCGTGCCCACGGAGTCTCGCAGGCGGCGGTGCGCGACGGGCTGCGCAGCTTCCGGCCCGACGGCCACCGCATCGCCCACGTGGCCGAGCATGCCGAGATCGTCTGGATCGACGACTCCAAGGCCACCAACCCGCACGCGGCGCAGTCCTCGCTGCGGGCCTACGACCCGGTCGTGTGGGTTGCCGGCGGACTGGCCAAGGGAGCCCGGTTCGAGGACCTGGTCCAGACCATCGGCACCCGGTTGCGAGGTGTCGTGCTCCTCGGAGCGGACCGGCATGTGATCGCCGACGCCCTTTCGCGACACGCACCCGATGTGCCGATCATCGAGATCGCCGACGGGGAAACTGGTCTCGACGTCACACTCATGGACCGTGTGGTCGCGGCTGCCGCAAGCCTTGCCCGGGCAGGTGACACCGTGTTGCTCGCTCCGGGGTGCGCGTCGATGGACATGTTCGCCAACTACGGCGAGCGCGGAGACAGATTCGCCGAGGCAGTGCGCAAACACGTGGCGGATTCGTGATGAGGGCAGACGTGAAAGGGCAACGAGGTGGCAAGTACGACGACCGAGCGTGAGGCCACGGCCCCATCGTCAGGTCCTCGACTGTCGCGCTTCCGGCGCCTCTCGGGCTGGACCCCCAGCTGGGTGTCGTCGCTGCGGAGCGCCCTGGAGCGGCCGCTCACGTCGTACTACCTGCTGCTCGGCGCTTCCGCACTTCTGCTCACCATCGGCCTGATCATGGTGCTCAGCGCGTCGAGCGTCCGGTCCTACGAGCTACACGACGGTGACTCCTACGCCATCGTCAAGCGCCAGCTGATGTGGGTGGCCATCGGCGTCCCGGCCGCGTGGCTGGCCTCGCGGATGGGGCAACGCTCCATCCGTGCCCTGGCCTGGCCCGCGCTCGTCGGTGCCGGGGTCCTCTTGGCGCTGACCCAGACCGGGCTGGGCCGGACGGTCAACGGCAACACGAACTGGCTTGCGCTGGGCCCGATCCAGATCCAGCCTTCGGAGATCGCCAAGCTGGCGATCGTGCTGTGGGCGGCGCACATCTACGCCCGCAAGCAGCAGCACCTCGGTCGGATGAGTCACATCCTGGTGCCTGTGGTTCCCGGAATCATGGTCGTCATCGGCCTCGTCGTGCTCCAGCGT
>JAKDNC010000306.1 GCA_030452025.1 Nocardioides sp.
CGGGCTCGCGCCCGGTCCCTACGCGCACCCCCACCCTTGCGGCGGGCATGACGAAGGGGCGCCCAAGTCCGAAGACCCAAGCGCACCTCACGGTGCAGTTGCTACCCAGTCGAGCCCCTCGCCTCGTGACCTGGGCTCCGCGTCCGCCCGTCCGAGCCCGCGCCAATCCCTCGTCCCGGCTGGCTACTAGGCCGGAGGAGTGGCCGCTTCCGCACCCGAGTCGACGCCCCAGCGGTTCTTGCCCTGCCACTCGGGCACAGTGGAGACGACGTACACGACCTCCGGGGCCGCCCCGAAGCCTCACCCTCCGGTGCCGTACCCCTCCTGGTTCTGCTTTCACTTTTGCTTTCGGACTGCCCGGACGCGCATGGATTCGGCTGGAACCCGCAACGGGTCTGGGGCGGTCGCCGAGCGTGCAGCGCACCGCATCGGACGGTGACGTAGGCTACGGATCAGAAGGTTTGGGGTTCGAATCCCTACAGGCGCACCACGCAGAACAGCCCCCGATCAGCACCTCCTCATGGGCGCGACCGGTCGCGACCCGAACCCTTGACCACCATCCGGCGGCGTGCCTTCGGGTCGGGGACTTCACCGACGATCACGTTGTGGCTGCCCTTTGTCAGGTAGCGCGCGGCCAGGTTGGTCAGGGTGGCGAACCGGTTGCGGTTGCTCAACAGCATCGCAATGTGCAGGAAGACCCAGATGAGCCAGGCGAGTAGACCACGGAGCCGGGGGAGGTGGGAGATCTGGGCAACCGCCGAGGATCGGCCGACGGTGGCCATGGTGCCCTTGTCGCGGTACTTGAACGGCTTGACCTCCCTGCCCTCCAGACCGGCCTGGATCACTTTCGCCACGTGCTTTCCGCCCTGGATGGCCGGTTGCGCCTGCTGCGGCAGCGGTGCATCGGGGTCGACGCCGACATCTCCGACGGCGTACACATCGCTGAGCCCCCGGACGCGCTGGTGCTCGTCCACCTCGATCCGGCCGCCGCGGCCCTGTGGGACGCCCCATCCCTTGAC
The DNA here is from genome assembly GCA_030452025.1 of Nocardioides sp. Taxonomy (GTDB): domain Bacteria; phylum Actinomycetota; class Actinomycetes; order Propionibacteriales; family Nocardioidaceae; genus Nocardioides. The sequence continues at coordinate 1,020 of JAKDNC010000306.1, forward strand.
GATGTCGTGTGCGGTGACACCAGATGCCCACACCACGATCCGGGACTCCAGGAATTCCTGCTCGCCGTCGTGCTCCACGACGACACCGTCCTCACGGACCTCTTTGACTGCGGTGTCCAGGCGCAGGTCGACGCCGCGCTTCTCCAGGGCCTTGCGTGCATAGTCGCGCAGCTTGGGATGGAACGGCCCGAGCACGTGAGGGAGCATTTCGACCAGAGTGATGTGTGTTCGGGCGGGGTCCAACTCGGGGTAGGTGGTCGGCATGTCCATGTTGCGCAGCTCGGCGAACGCGCCAGCCGTCTCGACCCCGGTGGCTCCACCACCAACAACGATGATGCGCAGGTCCCGCTCCGACGCGTTGACCGCAGCATCCTCCAGCTGAGCAAACATCTCGTCACGCACCCGCAGGGCCTGCGAGCGACGGTACAGCGGAAGCGAGTGCTCGGCCGCGCCTGGCACGCCGAAGAAGTTGGTGGTCACTCCAACTGCGATGATCAACTGGTCGTACTCGACCCGGACGCCGCTGCTCAGTTGCACGCATCTGGTGTCGTGGTCCATGGCGACCACGGCCCCCTTCAGGAACCGCACATTGCGCTGGCCGGCCTGCAGTGCGCGCAGGAACCAGGTGATGTCGCCGGGGTTCAAGCTTGCCGTGGCGACCTGGTAGAGCAGGGGCTGGAAGGTGTTGTAGGTGTGCCGGTCGATCAGCGTGATGTCGACGTCGGCCCGTCGCAACGCGTGGACCGCAGCAATCCCTGCGAAACCGCCGCCGACCACAACTACATGGGGGCGTGCGTTCTGTTCACCCATGCCCCGAGTGTAACGTCGGTCAATTGCCTCTGATTGTTCGTTCCAACTCGAGCGCACCCGGGAAGAGGACGTTGTTCTCCTTGTGGATGTGCTCGTGCAGATCGAGCTCCATCTCCCTGAGCCCGTCAAGCATCGCCCGGTATGAGGCGCACCCGTCCTCGGGCACCGTGTAGCCCTCGGTCACGGAGTTGATCTCCTTGAACAGGTCACCGACCACAGTGTGCTCCCGGACCAACACCTCGATGTGGTCGGCGAGTGACCCGGAGGCGCTTGGTGCCCCTGTCTTCTCCATCCGACTGATCGAGGGGAAGACAGAACGCTCCTCCTTGGTCATGTGCGGATCAAGGGCGGTGATCGCCTCGGTGAAGAGCGTGTTGACCCGGGCCAACTCGGGATGACGGTCGCCGTGGACCCGGTGGACCTTCTCCACGAGGGCCTGCAGCCGCGGCATTTCTTCCCACATGTACGCGTGGTGGGTATCGACGATGTCATGGGCGAGCGCAGCCCGCTCCTGGGGGCCGGGCGTCGCGTGGGCGCGGACCTCGGGGAGGTCGAGTGCTTTCCTCACCTCATCCAGGTCGACGTCGGCCTGGGCCGTCGCGTCCGAGAGGGATCGGTGGCCCTGGCAGCAGTAGTCGAGGCCAAACTGCTCCAAGACCCGGGCACGGCGACCATCCTCGATCACCAGATCGGCCAAGGTGGTGGATGCTCCGACTGTCATGACGCCAGCGTATCCGACCCCCGGCGAAAGCCTCAGGCTCAGTGGCTGGGTCGGGGTCGCTCACCCTGCGGGATTCTTTTGGTCGGCCGGTGCCGGCCGCTGGCCCGAACGGGTCACACTTCTCGCAAACGGGAGTGGCGGACACCGATTCGATCTACGCTCCGGATGCCGGTGCGCTTGCCGGCCCCGTCCCGTCCCGGAGGAATCATGCTGCGCCGCCTCGTCGTCGTACCCGCTCTCGCACTGCTGCCGTTCACCGCGATGGTCGCGTCCAGCCCGTCTGCGACTGCGACTGCGGGTGCGGCCTCCTCGTCCACCAGTGAACAGCAGGTCGCGTCCGCGGCGCGCGCCGGCAAGGGCGGCGTGGTGAAGACGCGCCTGCGAGCCGCGATCCGTCACCGCCCGGTGGCCAAGGAGAGGCGGGCCGGATACGACCGCGACCGCTTCCGGCACTGGGTCGACGCGAACCACAACTGCCGCGACTCCCGCGACGAGGTGCTCGCCCAGGAGTCCCTGGTGCGGGTGAGGGGATGCGACGTACGCCGTGGCAAGTGGCGCTCCTACTACGACGGCGCAGTCACCAGGAACTCCTCGGCCTTCGACGTGGACCACCTCGTCCCCCTCGCCGAAGCGTGGGACTCCGGCGCCCGGGGATGGAATGCGAACACCCGCAGGCGATACGCCAACGACCTCGGGGACCGGCGGACGCTGGTGGCCGTCTCCGCGTCCGCCAACCGCTCGAAGTCTGACCGCGACCCGGCCGAATGGATGCCCAGGCTCGGCGCCTGCCGCTACGTCTCGGAGTGGGTGGCGGTGAAGATCCGCTGGCGGCTGAGCGTGGACCGCGCTGAGAAGCGCTCGCTCACCCGTCTGGGCAATCGTTGCCACAACCGAGTCATCAAGGTCAGGAAGGCTGTGATCAGGAAGGGCGCCAAGCCGAAGAAGCCGTCGAAGCCGAAGGGCAACGGCGGCGGCAAGAGCTCCTACCCGCCGGTCAACAAGTACGACTGCCCGAAGCGAGCGCCGATCAAGGGCAACCAGTCCGGGATCTACCACGTCCCGGGCGGCTCCTACTACGCACGCACCACTCCGGAGAGGTGCTTCACCACCGAGCGCGCCGCCCGTCGCGCCGGATACCGGGCGTCGAAACTCTGAGCCAGGCGTCACTTCACAAGACTCGGGTTGGACAAGCTCATCCGCAGCTAGTCTGGGTCGATGAAGTTCGACCTCACCGATCCGGCCCTCGACGTGACCTCACCCGTCGTGCACGCAGCCCGCGACGACAGTTGGTACGCCGAGACAAACCTCGGCTGGGTGGTCCTGCGATACACCGAGGCGGGGTTGATCCTCAAGGACCGGCGCTTCCAGCAGGGGAACGCCAAGTGGCCGGCGCAGAACGGGATCCACTCCGGGCTCTTCTCGGACTGGTGGAAGGAGGTCCTGCTCAGCATCGAGGGGGAGGATCATTCCCGCATCCGACGGCTGTTGATGCCAGCGTTCCGCAACAAGACCATCGCCGCGATGCGGCCGCGGTTCCAGGCGCTGGCCAACGAACTGATCGACGGGTTCGCCGCCCGGGGCGAGGTCGAGTTCGTCAGCGAGTTCGCCGAGCCCTATTCCTCCCGGATCATCTGCATCCTGCTCGGGCTCCCGGAGGATGAGTGGCCCCAGGTCGCGCACTGGGCCGACGACCTCGGCGCCAGTTTCAGCATCGACGTGGCCAACCAGGTGCCGAAGATCGAGGCTGCCCTGAACGGCCTGCACGGCTATCTCGACGAGGTCGTCGCCGACCGCCAGGCGAACCCACGTGACGACCTGGTCTCCACCCTGCTCCAGGCCCAGGAGACCGAGGGGCGCCTGAGTCGGCACGAGCTCGGCGTCGCGCTGGTGTTCCTCGCCTTCGCCGGGATGGAGACGACCCGCAACCAGCTCGGCCTGGCGCTGCAGACCCTGCTCCAGCACCCGGCCCAGTGGCGACTCCTCGGCGAGCAGCCCGACCTTGGTGGCCAGGCCGTGGAAGAGGTGATGCGGGTCAACCCCACCGTCACGTGGGTGACCCGTGAGGCGATCGAGGACGTCGACTTCCAGGGTCTCCAGATCCCCAAGGGCGGCATCGTCCAGGTCCTCTCGCACTCCGCGGGCACCGACCCGTCGGCGATGCCCGACCCGTCCTTCGACATCAGCGAGCTCCGCCCACCCCACCTCGGCTTCGGGGCCGGCGTCCACCACTGCCTGGGCCACTTCGTCGCCCGCACCGACATGGCCGTCGCCCTGCCGCTGCTGGCCCGCCGGATGCCCGACGCCGTACCCGACGGACCCGGGGAGTGGATGCCGGTCTCCGGGAACACCGGCCCGTTGAAGTTCCCGATCCGGTTCACGCCCGGCGTCGGGGCATCATGAAGCCCGGATCCACCGATGGGCACGCTGATGGTCGGGTGTTCGTGCTCGGCGTGGA
>JAKDNC010000307.1 GCA_030452025.1 Nocardioides sp.
CGATCTGGGAGAACCTGCACCGCTTCGCCGTCTTCACATTCCTGACCTCCACAGCCGGATGGGACACCGGCCGCGCCATCACCAACACCATCGCCATCCTCGTCATCGGCCCAGCCCTACTGGCCACCTTGCGCCGAGCCGCCCGCAAAGCCTCCTTCAACCGCGCACCCACCTTCGGCCGCGAGCGCAACCATGCCGACGAGAACTGACGCGAACCCTTCATCGCCAGTCCCCATAGCGCCAGTGAGTTTTGGTCACCTGGGCGTGAAACCATCCGGTCGGGTTCTCGCGGGCTCCGGGGCGGGAAGGTCGTTTGGGTTGGCGTGGATCATGAGCCAAGCGCAGATGGCGCCGAACACCAAAAGTGCTGCGGTGGCCAGGAATGCGGTGTGGAAGCCGTGGACGAGAGCCTCGGGGAGCTCACCGCGATGGGTGGTGAGGTAGTGGGTGGTGCTGGTGGTGGCGATGGTGTTGAGGAGCGCGATTCCCAGTGATCCGCCGATTTGTTGGGTGGTGTTGACCATGGCGCTGGCGATTCCGGAGTCGGCAGTGTCGATGTCGATCATGGCGGTGCTGGTGACGGTGACGAAGACCAGGCCTGTTCCGATGGCGACGACGAGTTGTCCGGGGAGCAGGTGGCTCGCGTAGCCGGTGGTGGTGCCGAGACGGGTGAGGAGCAGCAGACCGACTGCGGCGGTGATCAGGCCGGTGACGGTGAGCAGGCGTGGGCCGATCTGGGGCAGGAGACGGCCGGCGAGGGCGGCGCCGATGCCGATGCCGAGGGCGAGGGGGAGGAACCCGAGTCCTGTCTTGATGGGGGAGTAGTGCAGGGTTCCTTGCATGTAGTAGGACAGGAAAAGGAAGACGGCGAAGAGCGCGGCGCCGGCGATGAGCCCGTTGATGTAGGCGGCGCCACGGCTGCGGTTCATCACCACACGCAAAGGCAGCAGTGGTTGGCGGGTCCGGGACTCGATGGCGACGAATGCCACCAGCAGGGCCGCGGCGGCTGCAAGCAGTCCGAGGGTGAGTGGTGAGGTCCAGCCTTCTTCGTCGGCTTTGCTGAAGCCGAACACGAGCAGGCCGAGTCCGGCTGTTGCGGTGATGGCTCCGGGGATGTCGTAGCGGCGGCCGCCGGTGCGGTGCTCGGTGATCAGCCACAGCGCGAATGCTGCGGTGATGAGTGTGACTGGGACGTTGATCAGCAGGCACCAGCGCCACGTGGTGTATTCGGTCAGTAGTCCGCCTACGATCAGGCCGATCGCGGCTCCACCGCCGGAGACTCCGCCGTAGACGCCGAACGCGGTGGCGCGTTCCTTCGGGTCGGTGAAGGTGGCGGACAGAATGGCCAGCGCGGCGGGTGCGATCAGGGCCGCGAAGAGTCCTTGCAGGCCACGGGCGGTGAACAGGACTGCGGCATTCGGCGCCAGGCCGCCGAGCGCGGACACCGCCGCGAAGCCCACGAGCCCGATGATGATGACTCTTTTGCGGCCGACGAAGTCGCAGATCCGTCCGCCCAGGAGCAACAGGCCGCCGAAGGTGAGTGCGTAGGCGGTGATGACCCACTGGCGTTCAGCATCGGAGACACCAAGCGCCTCCTGCACGGCAGGAAGGGCGATGTTCACGATCGAGGCATCCAACGCCAGCACCAGCTGGCACACCGCCACCAGCGCCAGGATCCGCCATCGGCGCGGATCAGCGTTCGGGCCCGTATGGCTGATGTTGGCGGAGCTGAAAGTCATGATCGTCCTCAGGATGGAATCGAGCTGGCGGACTGCGTCGGCGCTAGGCTTGAACAATGTTCATGTTGAACAGTGTTATAGTTAAACATCGTTCAAGTCAAGAGCCGTGGATCACCGGGTGGGCAGGAAGGGGTTGTCATGCAGTTGCGACGAGATGATGTGCTGACCGGCGCATTGGAAGTCCTCGACGGCGATGGTCTCGAGGGGATCACGATGCGCAAGCTCGCCGCGCATTTGGGGGTGCAGGCCGGCGGGCTGTATTGGCACTTCGCGAACAAGCAGACGCTGTTTGAGGCGATGGCCGACAAGATCCTCGAAGGGGTAGGTGCTCCGGTCGAACCGGGGCCGTGGGACGAGCAGGTCGGCGAGCTGGCCAGGCGTCTGCGACGAGCTCTGCTGTCCCACACCGACGGGGCTCGGTTGGTGGCCGGCACCTATGTCACCGAGAAGAACACCGTCGCGGTCGGGCAGGTGTGGTTCGACGTGCTCCGTGCGGCTGGGATCGCCACGGACCGGGTGGGCTGGGTTGGCTTCTCGTTGTCCAGCTACGTGCTCGGCCACACCATCGAGGAGCAAGGCCTCGCCGGCAGCCCGCCCGCTGTTGGCTCTACGGGCAAGGCCGCGACATCGGATGCTGCGGAGTCCGCAGACGTCGAGGCGATGATCAGCGCTGTTGCGGCCGCAGATCCGGCCGACCGGTTCGAGTACGGACTGAGCGTGTTCCTTGATGGCCTTCGCTACCAGATGGAGCGCTGATGCTTCCGAAGGTGCAAAGGCCGAAGGTACGGCGGATGATCACCGCCGAGGTCGCCAGGAATGTCCGCGTCAGCGCGCACTTCGCGCTTGTGACCCTGTGTGGCGATGAGCTGCGGCATCTGGAACTCGCGGGCAATGACCAGGCCGTCCGGTTGTTCTTTCCACGCCAAGGGCAACCTGCCCTGCAGATGCCGACGTTGTCCAACGATGCGTGGATGGCGCAGCTGCTGTTGCAGCCCAAGTCGCGTCGGCCGTGGGTGCGCATGTACACGATCCGTGCCTCGCGGCCCGGCGAGGTCGATATCGAAGTAGCCCTCCACGGCGACGCCGGCCCGGGCTCGGTGTGGGCGACGACAGCCCGACCGGGCGACCCTGTTGGACTCTTCGACGAAGGTCACACCTACCGGCCCACCGACAACACCGCCTGGCAGCTCCTGGTCGGCGATGAAAGTGCTGTGCCCGCGATCTTGGCGATCTTGGAACAAGCCCCACTGTCGTTGGTTGGAGAAGCGTTCCTCGAGGTGCCGACATCGGCCGACATCCGAACCGACATCACGCGCCCAGCTGGAGTTCAGGTTCATTGGCTGGCACGCGACAACCACACGATGCGGCCGGGGGCGTTGGCGCTCGGTACGGTTCAAACAGCTGAGCTCACCGGGACGCCCTTGTACACCTGGGTGGCCGGTGAGTCGCGCCTCGCCACAGGGCTACGCCGTTACCTGGTCAACGAGCGCAACATCGCCAAGTCCGATATCAGCTTCACCGGCTACTGGCGACAGGGCCGAGCCAGCCCTGGCTAAGGGGACGGTCGATGGATCCGGCTCGACCGCCGGCCTACGACGCCACCTGATCACCGCCCCGCACATCGACTTGTTTTCGCGGCTGTTGTGGTTCGGCGTCTTCGTTAGGGTCGAGGTGTGAGCAGTCGTGGAGGAACACTCGGGTCGGTGAGGATGTGACTGCTGGACGTGATCGTGACCGCAGCCCGCGCGGCCGGGTGCCGCAGGCGCGGCCTCGTGATGGGCTGGGTCGTCCGCTCACGTACGGGACCCGAGGTGTCGCACCGGTCTCCGAAGAGCCCCTGCCGTCGGAGGAATCACTGCGGTTCGCCGAACAGTTGGTGTGTGAGGGGCGCTCGTTCTCCGCCCATGAAGTGCTCGAGGCCCGCTGGAAGGACTGTCCTCAGGAGGAACGGCCGCTGTGGTAGGGACTGGCACAGTTGTGTGTGGGGCTCACCCATCTCGCATGTGGCAATATGGTCGGGCCTGGCGGTGCGCCTGAGGGATTGGCCATTGTTGTCTGCCCTTCAACGGCCGCAAAAGTGTTCTCGCGAACCTAGGACTCCGATGGGCCGCCAGGGATCAGATGACAGGCAGAGGGGTGGGCGCGGCGTCGACGGTTGCTGTCGTCTCGGGGCAATAACGGGTCTGAGGCTTGTGGATCGTTATAGGTGCTTGGCTTTCCAGTAGCCGCAGAACATGATGTTCTGCTTGGGTACCCCGCTGTGGATCCAGTGTCGCCGCAAATTGCTGGGCAGCGTTTGCTCGCCGGTCACCCAGCCGTAGAACGGCCCATCGGGGGTGGCCAATGCTTGCGCGGTCTCAAGCGCCGCACGGCCGGGGACTGCTGAGTGGTCGTCGCGTACGACCCAGGTCATCTCGACGCCGGCTGGCATGGTGAGTTGCTGGCGGTCTTGATCGGTGGGGATCTCGATGACGGCCTGACCGGTGAAGTGGTCCGGTAGTGATGCCAGTATCCCGGCGGCTGCGGGAAGGCCAGACTCGTCGGCAACGAGCCGGACCCGGTCCAGGGTCTTGTCGGGGTTGAACCCGACGCCCTCATCGAGGATTGCGACTGGGTCGCCGACCGTGCAGGTCTGTGCCCATGTTGCGGCTGGGCCGGAGGTGTGATCGTCGGCAGATCCGTGAAGCACAAAGTCGACGTCGAGTTCGGGGCCGTCCGGCCCGTTGGCCCGATAGGCCCGCACCGTGTAGTTGCGCAGCACCGGCCGCGTCGTTTTCGAGATCGTCAAGTAGCGCAGGTATGACACGGTGTTCAGCTTGTTTGGAAGCCTGGACAATGAGTGGTCGGAGACCGGGATGAACAGCCGGAACCATTGATCGAATCCCAGATAGGTGAACTGACCGATATCGCCGCCTCCCAGGGTGATGCGACTGAAGTGTTCGGAGATCCGTTGGGTTCTGATGACCTCCAGTGTCAGCACTTGTGAGACGGCGGGTTTGATCCTCGTCGCTGAGATGTTTGTACGTGCCATGTCACGGACCTTTCACGGGTGAGCTAGATGGGAGGGCCAGGGCAGTGGGTCTCGTGGCGAGTCGCCAGCCGTGGGCGTTCTGGCGTGAGTTCCAGAAGTCGGTGTAGCGGCCGCCGGCAGCCAGGAGCTCGGTGTGGGTGCCGGTTTCGGCGATGCGGCCTTCGTCGAGGACGATGATCTGGTCGGCGTCGACGACGGTGCTGAGCCGGTGGGCGATGAT
>JAKDNC010000308.1 GCA_030452025.1 Nocardioides sp.
GATCAACAGGGGCACCAGGGCCAGTGCGATCAGGATCGTGGACCACTGGTGGCGCACGTGGCAGCGGCGACGTGCTGCCGGACCATGCGGATGCAGCGGGACGGCGAGCGGCTCGGCTGACCCTAGAATCTCGCTGCCCACCCGACCTGCCACGTCGACGGGGCAGGGTGGGAGAACGGCCGGCGTCCCGTCGCTCGTGCCGGTGGCGAGGACGCTGAGATCGGCGCCGCTGGCCCAGCGCATGAGGATCGGCTCGTTGAGGTTGATGCCACGGATCCGGGCCATCTCCATGGTCGTGGAGTTCGTGGTGAACAGGCCACGGGTGAGATGGAGGTTCTCGTTCTCCACCACCAGTCGCATGTCCCACCACTGGGCCACGTAGCCGAGGGTCGCGATGATCACCCAGGCGACTAGGAAGCCGAGCAGGACCAGTGGAACCAACAGCCACAGCGAGTGTTCGGTGATCCAGTCGAGGATCGTGTTGCCGGTGTCTGCGTTGAAGATCGGGATGTCGTCGGCGAACTGCGAAAGAGCACCGATCGTGACAGCCACGATGGCCAGGCGCGCAAGGCTCAACGGCGCGTAGCGAACCCATCCGTAGTCGAGGCGGGCCAGTTCGTGGGCCCGGCTCACCTGTGACGCCGCACTCCCGAGGGGCTGGTCGTCCAGCACGGAGCCGGCCTCCCCGGTGGACGGAACAGCAGGAGCAGCAGGCGCGGCGACTTCGCTGCGCGCCAGCAGGAAGTGGCGCAGCTCCGCGGCCTGACCGGAGCCGAGGGCGTCGAGCTCGATTCTGCTGCCGTCGACGCCGGTGCCGACCTGGACCCGCTGGAGCCCGAGCAGACGGTGCATGAGCGTCGCTTCGAGGTCTACCGTGCGGACCCGGTCCAGGGGGGCGGTCAGGCGGCGCTTGTTGAGCAGGCCACGCTTGACCACGAGCTGTCCTTCGAGGACGTGGTAGCGGGTGGTCAACCAGGGGAGAGCGCTGGCCACCAGCAACACCACGATGATCGCCGGGGTCGCCAGCAGCAGCCACCGTGGCTGTTGGGTCCCGATCCCGATCAGGGCTGCCGCGGCGGGCACCATGATCTGTCGCAGTGTCTTGATCGGGCTGATCAGCAGAGTCTTCGGATCCAGCTTCTGCCAGTCCTCCGGGTTGGCTTCGATGGGGGATGTGCTCACGTCGCGTCGCCCTCGGCGGCGCCGGTGATCCTGGTCAGCTCGGTGACCGCCTGTCGGGCGACGTCGGCGTCGAGGCAGGTGATCGTGATCGGTCCGGCCGCCGAGGCGGTGGTGACCGTGACGGAGGCGAGGCCGAACCGCCGCATCACGGCGCCCTGTTCACGCTCCACGGTCTGGACCCGGGTGAGGGGGATGATGCGCAGTTTCCGGGTGATCCATCCGGAGCGGGTGAAGATCGCGTCAGGGGTGATCTCCCACCGGTGCACGCGGAATCGGATCGGCGGCATCGCGACGGCCACCGCGAGCAGCGGGATGACCACAACCCCGATCAGGACCCACAACCACCAGGGCCGTTCCGGGAGGAACACCGCCAGCGGGATCGTCACCGCGAGCACCGGCAGCAGTCCGAGCAGGGCCGAGAACCGCCAGTAGGACACGGCCCGGGGCGAGACCTGGTGCTCCGGCTCCCGGAAGGCCGGGGCTGCGGTGTCCTCCTGGGGGCCGATACTCATGAAACGAGCCTGCCACAGCGACTCTGCGGCCCACGGCGTGGGATCAGCTGTCCCCGGTGTCGTCCTGTCCCGGCTTAGGGAGGCGTTCGCTCACCCAGTCCTTGAGCCCGCCCAGGCTGCCACCCAGGTCGCGGACCAGCCGGGCCAGCGGGTCCTGGGACCGCTTGAACGCCTCGCCGTAGGAGCGCGCGGCCTCCTTCGCAGCGTCCGTCGGCGAGGCGTGGGCGTCGTCGCTGCGCCGCGGGTAGCCCCCGGCTAGGAACGAGAGATAGGTGCCCTCGTCGATCCAGCGCCGCAGCTCGGTTGCACGGACCACCGCGAACGGATGGTCGCTCGCCTCGAGCAGCATCATCTTCACCACGCTGTCGCGGACGTCGCCGGACGACTCGTACTCCGCACCCTGCGCCAGGAACGCCGTCGGGTCGAGGTCCCCGAGCTGTCCGCCGCTGGCTGACTTCATGTGCACCCGCAGCGCCGCCGCCGGGTCCTGACAGGCGAGTACGCCGGCCCGGTCGCCGGAGAGCTCGGCCTTCCGACTCCACTCCTGCAGCGCCGCGATGATGGCGCGGATCCCGAGCGATCCGAACGGCACCCAGGCGAAGGCCCCGCTGATCCGGAGCAGCCACATGAGCAGGGAGCGGTAGACGGCGTGGCCGCTGAGCGCGTGCCCGAGCTCGTGGCCGAGGGCGAACCGCATCTCCTCCTCGTCGAGGTTCTGCACCAGGGCGGAGTGGAGGACGATGAAGGGCGTGTTGAGGCCGATGGTGAAGGCGTTCCACTCCGGCGAGTTCACGACGTACAGCTCGGGGAGGTCGCGGACGTCGAGGGTGGCTCCGGCCTCGGTGTAGACGCGGTGTAGGGCTGGATACTGCCGTTCATCGACGCGGATCGCGGAGCCGAGGAACTCCAGTCGCAGCGCCCGCTCGTTGAGCAGGCTGAACATCTTCTTCACCACGAGGTCGAAACCCCGCAGCTTGCGCAGCGCGACGAGTGCTCCGGCGTCGGCGGGGTGCTCCCAGGCGCGCGAACTGATGTCGGTGAGGGTGACCCGTCGGCGTACCGGTTGTGCCCCGTTGTCCATGCAACTCACCCTAGCGCCGTAGACTCACCGCCCGTGGCACTCACCATCGGCATCGTCGGACTCCCCAACGCAGGCAAGTCGACGCTCTTCAACGCACTGACCAAGAACGACGTCCTCGCGGCGAACTACCCGTTCGCGACGATCGAGCCGAACGTCGGGGTGGTCGGTGTCCCCGACGACCGGCTGCCGAAGCTCGCCGAGGTGTTCGGCTCGGCCAAGATTCTGCCGGCGACCGTCGAGTTCGTCGACATCGCAGGGATCGTCGCCGGAGCCTCGCAGGGGGAGGGCCTGGGCAACAAGTTCCTTGCGCACATCCGCGAGTCCGCAGCGATCTGCCAGGTGACCCGCGTCTTCCACGACGAGGACGTCACCCACGTGGACGGTGAGGTGAACCCGGGCTCGGACATCTCGACAATCTCGACAGAGCTGATCCTCGCTGACCTGCAGACGGTCGAGAAGGCGATCCCGCGCCTGGAGAAGGAGGCGCGCGGCAAGAAGGAGATCGTCGCCAACCTGAACGCAGCCAAGGAGGCGCTGGAGGCGCTGGAGGCCGGTACGCCGATCAGCAGCACGTCGATCGATCGTGGGCTGATCCGTGAGCTCTCCCTGCTCACTGCCAAGCCCTTCATCTATGTCTTCAACTGCGACGCCGACGAGCTCGTCGACGAGACGTTGCAGGACAAGATGCGCGAGATCGTGGCGCCGGCCGAAGCGATCTTCCTCGACGCGAAGTTCGAGGCCGAGCTGGTCGAGCTCGACGACGAGGACGAGGCTCGCGAGATGTTGGCCGAGACGGGCGTCACCGAACCCGGTCTCGACAAGCTGGCCCGGGTGGGCTTCGACACCCTCGGTCGGCAGACCTACCTGACCGCGGGGCCCAAGGAAACCCGAGCCTGGACGATCAACAAGGGCGCGACGGCCCCCGAGGCGGCCGGCGTCATCCACACCGACTTCCAGCGCGGCTTCATCAAGGCCGAGGTGATCTCCTTCGAGGACCTGATGGAGTTCGGCTCCATGCAGAAGGCCAAGGTGGCCGGCAAGGTCCGCATGGAGGGCAAGGACTACGTCATGGACGATGGCGACGTGGTGGAGTTCCGCTTCAACGTGTGAGCTGACGGCCAGCGAGAGGTGATGGCGGAGAATGGCATCGGACGCGAAGTTGCCGTGGCGAGTCCAGTGGCACATCGCTGCTGATGGCACGGTCATCGAACAGCGGTCGAAGGGCGAGGAGAACCATCAGCAGCTGTTCCAGCACTACCCCACGACTCGACGAGTGAGCATGCCGGAGGTGGTTGCCCTGCAGGAGCGCCTGGCCCGTTCCCATCGTGCGTACAACATGGTGCTCTGGCCGCTGCTGATCCTGTCGATGGCATTGTTGGCCGCTGCCCTCGTCGGGCTCGGACTGTCGCTGTTCCACGTCGAGGTGGGCATCTGGCTGATGGTCGTCGGCTTCCCCGGCTTCCTGGTGATCCGGCTACTCATGTCCGGTGTGACGGGGAGGCAAATCAGCCGTTCGAGCGACCGGTGGCGCGAGGAGGGATTCGAGTCCCACCAGGGCGTGACGATCGCTGCCCGGGAGGCGCTCGAGATGATCGCCGCCCCGGGGACCGCGTCCGGGCCGGAGACTCGAGTGAAGCGGGCATGAGTGGGGCCCTGGCCAGTCAGCCCCCGATCGAGGTTGTTCAGCTACGGAACGCGGTGGAGTTCCGGCTCAACCTCTGAAGCCGCCCGAAAGGCTTCCTTTGGTCCGGCGCTCCAGCTACTTTCTGGCGATGCGGTTGATCGTGTCGACAAGTTCCGTGAAGGTCTTCCGCCCTTCTGGCGTGAGTCGGACCAAGGTTGCGCCATAGCGGGAACGGCGTTCCTTGGTGACATCGACCAGCCCGCGTTTCTCGAGATCGCGGATGATCTTCGAGAGGTCAGATGTGGACAGGCCGGTCGTCTCCCGTAGCGCCGGGCAGTCGGCTTGTTCAACCTGGTTCAGATGCGTCATGGCGACGAAGCGTTTCGGGGAAACCAGATGTGCGTCGAACTCGGTGTGGGCTATGCGCGTCTCAGCGGCGGATCAGCAGGGCGACGTAGAAGACCAACCAGGCAGCTGGTGCGAGGCCGGCGAAGACGAAGGCTTCGGGGAAGGGGATCATCTCGCCACGCGTGGTCCCTCTCCAGCCGGGGTGAGTAGCCACACAATGAAGACCGTGG